>CBEUWV010000056.1:0-9391 GCA_965546895.1 uncultured bacterium | reverse complement strand
AGGGGAGAAGATTAGAAGTGATGAGTGATGAGTGACAAAAGGCAGGGAATAAGCAATTCTCTTCTACCTCGCACTTGCACTTTCACACGCACTTTCTGCTCTCTGATATGATATTCTTTGAGGTGAATAAAATAAACCGGGCATTCCTCAAATGGGGCCTGGGGGAGAGAACGAAATGGGTGAGAATTTTTTGCTGCAGCCGGGGGAATACAAGTCACTGATGGCGGATGCCGGTTCCCGGGCAATCATGGACAAGACAATTGCTTTTTTTGAAAAAATGGGCAAAACACGCTTGACGGAGGATTTTAACCAGCGGGTGTGGTACCGGGAATTCCTTGATTTTCTGAAGAAAGAACAGGTTTTTGCGAAATTGCTTACCCCGAAAGAATATGCCGGAGGCGATCCGGATTGCCGTTGGGATACGGCGAGAAATAGTGAATACAGTGAATTACTTGCATTCTACGGAATCGGTTACTGGTACTGCTTTCAAGTGACCATTCTGGGATTGGGTCCCATCTGGATGAGCGACAACGAGATAGCCAAGCAGAAGGCGGCACGGCTGCTGAAGGAAGGTGCCATTTTTGCCTATGGTCTTTCCGAGAAAGAGCATGGCGCGGACATCTATTCCACTGAAACAAAACTGACTCCCCTGGACGATGGTAGTTATCTGGCGAATGGTGAGAAATACTACATTGGAAATGGCAATGAAGCCGCCATGGTGTCCACTTTCGGAAAAGTGGATGACGGAAGCGGTGACTACGTCTTTTTTGTGACGAATTTTGAACACAAGCAGTATGAACTGAAAAAGAACGTAGTAAGCCATCAGGAATATGTGGCTAATTTCGCTCTTCACGATTATCCGATTGAAGACGAGGATATCCTGATCCGCGGTCAGGAAGCGTGGGACGCGGCACTGAATACGGTCAATGTGGGAAAGTTCAATATCGGGCCCGCTTCCATTGGCGTAGCAGAACATTGTTTTTATGAGGCCATTACCCATGCTGCCAATCGGGTACTCTACGGAATGCACGTCACGGACATGCCCCATGTGCAGAAGGGCTTTGTGGATGCCTGGCTTCGGCTTTTGGCCATGAAACTGTACCAGCGCAGGGCCACCGACTACTTCCGTCTTGCGGGAGCTGATGACAGACGCTATCTCCTTTACAACCCCACGAGCAAGATGAAGGTCACGACCCAGTCTGAGCAGGTAATTTCTCTTTTGTGGAATATCATTGCGGCCAAGGGGTTTGAGAAGGACACCTACTTTTCCATGGGTGCGTCAGACATCTGGGGCCCGTCCAAGCTTGAGGGCACTGTCCATGTCAATGTGCAGTTGATCCGAAAATTTATCGAAAACTACTTCTTCAATCCAAAACAATATCCGGACGTGGAGCCGGTACTGGATGACAGGGACGACAATTATCTCTTCCGACAGGGCCCGGCCCGGGGGTTGGGAAAAGTTCAGTTTCACGACTATTATCCCGTATTTAAGGAATTCAAAACCCTGACCAATGTGGAGCGGTTCCTGGAACAGGTGAAAATTTTCAGAGAGATGCTGATGAAGGCCGCGCCGGATAAGACGCAGGGCGCAGACCCGTCCTTTTCTCTGCCGGTGGGAGAGATGTTTTCCATTGTTGTGTACGGCCAGCTCATTCTTGAACAGTGCCGACTGGCGGGATTGGACCGAGCTATCGTAAATCAGATATTTGATTTCATGGTGAGGGATTTTGCTTCATTCGGCCTGGAGATCTATGACATTCACGTCACCAGTGATGCGCAGCGGGAATTCTGCAAGCAGATCATGCTGATCAAACCCGAACGAGACGATGAAGAATACCAGAAAGTCTGGAAAGAATACGTTTTCCCATTGAATGGACAGTATGTAATGACACTGTGAACAGCGGTGATGGGTGATGAGTGAAGGGTGAAGAGTGAAGAGTGAAGAGTTACAAAAGACAGAGAGGTTATTTCTCTGAGCGTCCTGTCATTTAACACTTGTGTTTTGACATTCGGCGTGGAGCGAGGTTGAAACTATTTCTTTATTCTCCTTCTACGAAATCTTCCGGGTCTTCGAGATCCTCGGGAAGAAGTTCGAGAATTTCTTCTTCATCGTCGGAATCAGAATCGGTAGGCGATGTTCCGTCTCCATTTTTTACGCGTTGGGATTCAATAGAGTCCACGATATCCAGGTAGGAAAGTGGGGCCGCGACAATTTTCAATATTAGTTTGTTCAAAGTGTGTCCATGTATGTTCACAGTCTCCTGACGCATCGCTTCACAGACAACATCGGTGGCAAGTGACTGGTAGGCCAGTGACAGCGTTATGGTTCGGTCAGTTGGCTTTTCTCTGCACAGCAGGGACAGGCCGGTTGTTGATATGTCGGTAATCAGTCCCGGTTGAAAATTACTTTCCTTGCTGAAGCGAACCTGCATTTTCAAGCGTCGTGCCGGCTTCTTCTGAACATCCTGTGAATCCATGTCTTACTCCTCACATCTATTTTGTTGCATACACTTTCTCATTCATTCCACAATTTGTAAAGCCCTGTCTTGCCCGTGGGCAAGACAGTGGAAGTGCGAGTGGAAGTGCGAGCCTTAGATCGAGACAGAGATCAAGACCGAGGAGAAGATCAGAGTAAGGTCATTCCCTCACGCACTTTCACTGCCGCGAAGCGGCAGGTCCGGAGGGCAGGAATCTGCAATAGAGGCCATTTTTCTGCAGGAGTTCTGCGTGAGTGCCGGACTCAACAAGTTCACCTTTGTGGAAGACGAAAATACGATCTACTTTCCGGATGGTAGAGAGCCGATGGGCAATGATGATGGCGGTTCGGTTTTGTGTGATTTCTTCTACGGAGTGTTCGATCAGGTTTTCTGTTTCAGAGTCGATGTTTGCTGTAGCCTCATCCAGTATGACCAGTTCCGGTTTGCTGACCAGCGCCCGGGTGAAGGCCAGGAGTTGCCGTTGCCCTGCAGACAGACGCTTGCCGGATTCAAGTACCTCTTCCCGGTAGCCATCGGGCAAAGTTTCGATAAACTGGTGGGCACGTGATTTTTCAGCCGCATTTGCGATATCACCGTCTGAGATGGCGGGTCGATGAAGAGAGATATTGTCTGAGATCGTGCCGGTGAAGAGAAAAGGGTCCTGTGGAATCGTGGCGATCCGTTTTCTGAGATCGCTGACAGGAAGCTTAAGAATATCTGTATTGTTGATGAGAATTTTTCCTTCCTGTATGTCATACAAGCGGTTGATCAATTTGATAACTGTTGTTTTACCGGAGCCTGTGGCCCCGACAAAGGCAATTTTTTCGCCGGCATGAATACAAAATGAGATGTTTTTCAGAACCGGTTGTCGGGAATCATACCCAAAGGTGACATCCTGGAACCGGATTTCCATTTTCCCGGTTTCAGGCGGGACAACGGCGTTTTCCGGATCTGAGATTTCTTCAGGTTGATCCAGCATGAAAAAAACTCGTTCTGATGCTGCCATAGCGGATTGAAATAAATTGAATTTCTCTGCCATCTGCCGCAAGGGAAAGAAAAACATGTTGATGTAGGCAAAAAACGCAAAAATTACACCGGCTTCCAGCGTGGTCCCCATGAGGCTGTGCGCAGTAACCAGAATCAGGATCATTCCGCCATTGGAAACGATCTCCAGTACTGGAAAATAAAGAGCATAGGCCTGAATAACTTTGAGATATGCCGAAAGATAACTGGTATTGCAAGCCTGGAACACCTCCGCCCGTTCAGTTCTTGTCTGAAATATTTGAATCTCCCTTGCTCCTCCGATGGTCTCCGTCAGCACAGTGTTGATATCGCTGTTCGCTTTTCTAACCCCTCGAAATCCGGTTCGGATAGACTTCCGGAACAAACTTGTGGCAACAATGAAAAAGGGAAGGGTGAGAAATGCGGCCAGTGCCAGTTTGGGGCTGAGCACTACCATTGCGGCAGCGATGAAGACAATCTTAAGGATGTCACCGGCCACCGTCACAATACCATCGGAGATGAACTCCCGGATTGCCTCCACGTCGTTGGTAATGTGTGTCAGGGTTTTTCCCAGGGGCGTCTTGTCAAAATAAGAAGCCGGAAGGCGCATGAGTTTCCGAAAGAGATCCATTCTCAGGTCATAGAGCAGACGCTGACCCAGGTATTGAACGGTGATGGTGAAGACAGCCTGAAGGAGAAAACCGCCAATTAAAACCGCAGCGAGGATGATACCAATTCGGGTAAGACCCGGGATGTCCCCGTTTTTGACATAGCGGTCGATTCCGATTTTTAACAGCCAGGGTTGGACCACACTGGCGATATCCACCAAGACCATCAGCAAAGTACCAAGTGTGGCGAGAAGAATATGATTCTTGATAGTTGGAATCAGCCTGCGAAACAGGCGTGATTTACGTTCAGGTGTCTTCACGATTCCTCTCCTTCTTCCATTTGCTGCAGTTGAGCCAGTTTTGCATAGAGCCTATTTTGCTTAATCAGATCAGAATGTGTTCCGGATTCCATGATCTTGCCCTCATCCAGCACATATATCCGGTCGGCGTCTTTCAGGGCTGTAATTCGGTGGGAAATAATAACTACGGCCCGGTTCTGTTTCTCTCCGGAAAAGGCCTGTAGAATTTCTGCTTCGGTGCGTGAATCCACCGAAGAAAGAGCATCATCCAATACCAGTAATGACGCGGGCCGGTAGAGCGCCCGGGCAATGGCAACCCGCTGTTTCTGGCCTCCGGAGAGAGTGATTCCACGTTCTCCAACCATTTCGTCCAGGCCTTTGGAAAAGGCGGCAAGGTCCTTTTTCAGTCCCGCTTTTTCTGCGGCAAACCGTATAGCTTCCCTGGAAGGTAAAGTTTCCCCGAGAGCAATATTCTGGGCGATTGTTCGGGTAAAGAGAAAGGGGTCCTGGGGGACAAGCGTCACCCGGCTTCCAATTTTGGTTGCCGGGATTTGCGAAATATCGGTTCCGTTGATGAAAATCATACCCGGCTCAGCCTTCAGAATACCAGTCAGTAATTCTGCCAGGGTCGACTTTCCGCAACCAACAGGTCCGGTGATTCCCACCGTTTCCCCTTTTTGAATCTGCATGGATATATCTTTTAACATGGCTTCTTCTGATTGCGGGTAATGATAGGTCAGGTTTTGAACCTCAACTGTAAGCGTTCCATCTGGAATATCTACTTTCTCTTCCGGGGATTCTTCCGGAGCATCCAGAATTTCGTTGATTCTGCCCATGGCACTGATCCCCTGCTGGATAAGGGACATGACCCAGCCGAGGGAGAGGATGGGAAATGTGAGATAGGAAACCAGGATGTTGAATTGGAGGAGCTGACCGATGGTCATGTCCCCGGCAATAACCTGCCGGCCACCGACTACCAGGATCAGCAGCTGTGCCAGAGAAAATACAAAGACAAAAAAGGGCCACATGAATCCCCGCCAGCGGACAAGATCCATTTGTCTTCCGATATACCACCTGTTCAATTTTGCAAAGCGGTCCGTCTCCACTTCTTCCAGCGTATGAAGCTTGATGGTCTCAATTCCTGAAATATCCTGCCATACCCGGGTTTGTATAGCGGCTGAAGCCTCCTGTACCTTGCGAAAGCGCATTCTCAACAGAGGCATTAACAGCAGAATCATTGTTACCACTATCGTAATCAGAGCAACAAACCATACCATCAGCCGGGAGCTCAGTGACAACATGATGGGAAGAAAAATTGCGACACGGCTTAATGAATTCGGGACATACATCATCCCAGGTCCCAGAAGAGTGCGAACATCATTGAGGTCATTGGTACTGCGGGAGACCAGGTCCCCGGTTTCCCGGAAGCGGAAAAACATCGCATCCAGGCGGAGAAATTTGGCAAAAATATCCGAACGCAGTTGGAATTCAATTTTTCTGGATACGCCTATGATGAGCTTCCGCATACTATACATACTGATAACGGTCAGGGTGGTAAACAGCAGCGCCATTTTAATGTTGTCCATGATTACGGGAAGACGGTTGGCGCCGGTTATTTCATCCAGCATCCCCCTCATGTAGGCCGGAATCTTTGAAATTGTATAGTTCTGCACGATGAGGAATATAAAGCCGATGCTAAGAGCCGTCCTGTGCCGATGCAGATAGGGGACCAGTTTTTTCAAGTGCTTGATGGTTGTTCTCCTTTTTCTCTTCCCGCAAGCACGGTCTCATAAAGTTCGTTGTATTGGCGAACGATGGTATTCATATTGAAAGTATTCACAGCGTGTTTTACCGCTGTTTTGGCGATGGTCTCAAGAAGATCGGGATTTCGGATGAGTTGGAGGCCCCTGTCGACAGCGGCCTTTGTATCACCGGTTCGGAACAGGAACCCGGTATGTCCATCTCTGACAACTTCCGGCAGACCCCCGGCATGTGCGGCCAGTACCGGCACGCCGCAGGCCATCGCTTCCAGTGCGGACAATCCGAAAGACTCTTCGCTGCTTGGCATAATCAGTAGGTTTGCGCTGGCAATGATCGGCCCGATGTTGGTTCGGACCCCCATAAACTTCACCCGTTTTTCTATTCCGAGGGATGCGGCCAGACTTATCATCTCCGATTGCATGGGACCATCACCCAGAATCCACAGTCTCATTGGCCAGTCTGAACCTGCGGCCAGTCCGTGGAAAATTCGGATAACATCTAAGGGCTGTTTTACTTTCCTCAGGTTTGAGATATGAAGGCATACGAAGTCATTCTCCGGATTTAACTGCTCCTTTTTCTGTAGCCCGGGGTTGAAGAATTCAGGATTCAGAAAATTATAAATCGTATGAATCCGGCCCTCCGGCAGTCCGAAAGTATGTTCAGTTTCGATCCGTAAATAGTGGGATACCGCTGTTACGGCATCGCACTTCCTGAGGGCATGGCAGGTGATATTTTTCATTGTGGGATGAGCGCCCACAACCGTAATGTCTGTGCCGTGAAGTGTGGTTACGCACTTCACATCCCGACCGGAAATGTCCCGGGCAAGACGCGCGGCCACTGCGTGGGGAAGGGCATAATGGCTGTGAATCAGGTCAATATGGCATTTGAAAATCAGCTCGCTGAGCTGGGATGCAAGCGCCAGGGTGTAGGGCGGGTAGTTGAAAACGGGATAGTCCTTGAGCCATACCTTGTGGAATTTAATTCGATCCGAATACTCTTCGCCAAGGCGAAAAGGAGGTTCAAGGCCGACAAAATGAACCGTGTGCCCCATTTCTTCCGCCATTGCCCGGCCCAGTTCGTAGGCGACAATGCCGGAGCCGCCCATGCGATGATAGTTCAAAATTGCGATTTTCATATTGAGTTTCCTCTACCGGACACTCTTCTTGATGAAAGGCGCCATCACGTCTTCAATTCGAAGGGGCTGTCCACTGTAAAAAGGCTCTCCGAAATCGGCACCGGCTTTGGCACCTGCCATCACAGCCCTTGCCTCCAGAATTTCCCAGAAGCGGTTGGACCGGATAAAGGTTTTCGTGTTTCCGTCATTTTCGCCCTCTGCGGTGACCTGCGAGCCATAGGCCCGGATAGCATTCAGTTTCACATCCCAGAATTTCGATATATCCACCACAAAATCTGGTTCAGCTGTTGGAATCAGTTCGGGAAAGCCAATGCAGGCGGAGGGACGAAACGGCGGCTGCCCCGTATCAATCTTCTCCAGTCCGGCAAGAAAAACACATTCCCTGACAATTATCCCGGTGTTTTTATGGTCCGGGTGCCGCATGGGAGCATCGGCGAAAGTAAACACCAGCTCCGGCCGGGTATCCCGAAGTACCGTGATGACCTTTAAGCGGTCGGATTCAGTATTTTGTACATTTCCATCCGGCAGATCAAGAGTAACACGCTTCTCCACCATCAGGATCTCCGTTGCCTTTGAAAGTTCAAGGGCGCGGGTTTCTGCAGAGCCGTAGGTCCCGGCCTCTCCCTGTGTCAGGTCACAGATGCCGGTTTTCAAACCCTGTGCATGGAATGCTGCCATTGCCCCGCCCATGAAAATTTCAATATCGTCCGGGTGAGCCCCGATGGCAAGAATGTCAAGCATGTTCAACCTCCAGAACCTGCGATTCAAAGCGATACCGGTCCACTACCCATTGTACAAAATTCAGGCCGCCATAGCGGTTCATGAAATAAAATAAGTTAAAAATGCGTTCCTGTGGCAATCCATATGGCAGTAACCGGTCGCTGAGTTCACCGGTATCGGATAATTTCTGCTGAATGGCAGTGTTAATTTCTGAGCGTTTTTTCCCCAGCGCAGCTTTGACCGCCGGTTCCAGTGTTTTCTGGACTGTTCTGCGGTCCAGTCCCAATTGATCTACAAAATTCAGGTATTCTTCTGTTTTCTGTGACAATTTTGAATCCAGGGCGGAGAAATCCACACCGCTTTCACGGTTCCTTACATGCTTCAGGAGTGTTTCCTTTCCCTGCCCGATAAGTTCTGCCACGGTCAGGCCGCTTCTCTCCAGCAGCCGTTTCGTCCGGGGCTCAATGAGAATTGCTGACATCCGACGTTTAACCCGGGCCTTTTGAACTCCGTGCCGGGCATACCAAGGGCTGAGTTCTGAGATGTAGGCGACCTCACCCGGCCCTGCAACATAAGTATCGGTCTTGAAGTACGCGTCCTGGCAGACATTACGTGTTTTCAAATTTGGAAGCAACTGGCCAATTTCAAGATTAGCGGGGCCTTTGTCCCGGAACACGAGTCCTGTTTCTGTTTTGAATAATGCCAGACGTTTTCCGTCGACGCGAAGGAATGCGTTGCACTGTTCACCTGTTTTTGTAGCCGCAATTTCAGCTTTCAGAATGGGCCGGATTTCAGACAAAAATGCATCCTCGGAAGGGTCAAAGATACGGATCCCGAGATTCCCGTACAAGGCGGACGCCAGCCGGAAACTGGCCTTCCCAAGTGTGCTTCCGGGCTGATAACAGGAAATTGCCAGTTCACGAAGAGATTCTGTCCATTCTGTAGGTGCCAGATCGTCAAAAAACCTGTTCAAAATTTCCACGAGTTTTTCATCCACCGGTATCAATCCGGAGGAGAGTCCACCGGTATCCTTATCCCAACGGAGGGTTTTCAACTGGTTCGCCTTATCCAGATAAGTGAAATGGTTTATTTCAGCAAAATCAGCGTCATTGGTTTCCAGCCAGTACACCGCGTTTCCGTTTTCCCGACGGGCGAGGGTAACGGCCCCCAGCACCTTGTACACTGTGTACATCGGGCCGCCAAGAAGCCCGATCTGCTGTCCGGTGACGAAAACAGGGCTAGCCATCTAACTTCTCCGCATAAAGAATGGTTCGGGGCGACTCCGGCGACCACCGGGCACCTTCATAGTTACCGAAACTGCCCAACGGATAGAGCCCGGCATTACGGAGCATATCTTCCAGGCGGGGCTTATCATACAGTTTCACCCGC
>CBEUWV010000055.1:0-9439 GCA_965546895.1 uncultured bacterium | reverse complement strand
ATTGATTCAAACGGTTTCGCGTGAGTACACCCAGAAGGTTTTTTTCATTATCTACTACAGGTAAATCGTCAATCTCCAGAAAATCGAATTTCTCCTGCGCAGACAAGATGTCATCTGATTCAGAAAGATAAGTCAAATCTTCTTTCATAATGTCTGACACTATCAACAAGCGCCAGAGATCATCCTTGAACATGAAAGATTTGACATCACTGATGGAGAGAATGCCAACAACCCTATTTTCATCATTTACAACAGGAAGGTGGGTGAGTTGGTGGGCATGCAGTCCATCCACAAAGGTCTGTAGGCGCCCCTTCATAAACGCTGCTGGGATTCGTGTCCATTATGTCCTGAACCGTATAGCCGTGTAGAGCGGCTGTTTCACGGGCCCTTTCAATGGGTATTTTTTTCAGGGTGAAATAGTGGGTATCAATGGAGTCATGGAAGAGTTTCTGGGAAACTGTCGTTCCGATAATTGATGCAATCATAATGGGAAGCATAACAGAATAATTCCCGGTAATTTCAGTCAAAAGGAAAATTGACATTAACGGTGCATGGGTCGCGGCTGATAGAAACGCTCCCATAGCGACCACCGCGTATGCTCCGGGAGAAATGTGCATAGCAGGGAAAAGCATCGCAAAGAGTTTTCCCGAAAATGCTCCCAGCGCAGCCCCTACAAACAAAGAGGGTGCAAACATGCCTCCCGCACCGCCGGATCCAAGGGTGAGAGAAGTGGTCAGAATCTTACCCAAAACAAGTAGCCCAAGAAAAAGCAGGCTGTAATTCATCAGGTTTCCGTTGATAAGGCCGCGAATAACATCATATCCGTCACTGAGGACGTCCCGCATGAAAACCCCGATAATTCCCACCAGCAAAGCTCCGACAACAGGCTTCAATGCAGTCGGAATTCTCATGCCTTTGAAAAAATCCCAGGTTGTATAATAACCCCTTTTGTAGAGCGCAGCAAAAACACCGACAAGGATTCCGAGAAGGGCATAGAGAGGAAACTCCATGGGGCCGCCAATAATGTAATTGGGGGTATGGAAGATTGATTCAGCGCCATAATAGGTTCTGGAAACCGCTGTGGCGATTGCGGATGATATGACAAAGAGTGAGAATGTATTCAGTTTCATCTCACCTAAGAACACAATTTCTTCCGCGAAGAGAACACCCGCGATGGGCGCATTGAAGGTTGCCGCAATGGCACCCGCCGCCCCGCATCCCACTAAGACCTGTCTGCGTTTGGCAGAGAGTTTCAGCCATCTTGCCACAACCGAACCAATCGTTCCACCGATTTGTCCGATGGGGCCTTCGCGTCCAGCTGATCCCCCTGAACCGATTGTAATAGCCGCTCCCAGCGTGTTGGCAATAAGTCGAAGGGGGCTGATACGGGCCATTTTCAGGTGAACTTCCGAGAGAAATTTTGGAAATCCATATCCGTTTACCAGTCCAGGAAATATTTTCGCCAGGGGAATCAATAACAATGCGCCAGTTACCGGCAACAGAATGATCAGGAAACGGTGCCAGTCTCCCTGTTGGATATGGAAGAGACTATTGCCGATTACATCAAAGAAAAGCGACCTTGAATGTTCTACCACTTCAACGAAAACAATATTTCCCATTCCGCTGAGGAGGCCAACAAGTGCGGCAACCGTAAGGAAAAATGTTGTGTTTCCAATTTTGAAGCGTCTCAGATATTCATAAAGTGACTGCATTTTGCCTCCCGGGGGGCTATTATACCGCGACATGCGCTTGTGACAAGGGACAAGATTCTTTTTAATTCGATGAATAAATGGAATTTCTCCTGTACGAAAGCACGCCGATGGTCCTATTTTGCGTTGACATAATTGCTGTCGTTTGTTAATCTGATGCCAGAAAACAGGAGTTAATCAATATGGTCAAAGGCAGTGAAAGAAGAAAGTTCAAGCGCCTCCCGAAGAGTGCCTCTTTAAAAGTGCAGAGACTTTCCTTTGAGGATCAACCTTCCCAGCATGTAACCCTCTACAAAGATTTAGGCGGCGGCGGCATGCTTTTTGAAAGTGAAGTAAACTACGAAAAAGGTACTCTTTTAAAAATACAGGCAATGGTTCCCGGCTGGGGCGGCTACATTCGCAACTTCAAACGACCGGAAGACAATGAAAAACACGCCCTTGTGACAGTTGCGGAAGTTGTCCGGGTTGAGGCAATGGAAGAAAAGGGCTTTGAAATTGCCGTTCATTTTGTAAATATCTACGAGAATGATCACCGTGCTCTGATCGAATATGTTGAAACGATGACGGATGAGATGGATTAGCCAATGAAGGACATGATTTCATGACGGAGAATAAGCGTCTTCTTGTTGTGGATGATGAGGCCGAATTCTGTGAAGTACTGCAGGACATTCTTGAAGCCAGAGGATTTTTGGTAGACACCGCGAGTAACGGCAAGGAAGCTCTACGCATGATGGAGAGTAAACCTGAAAACAGTTACTCCGTACTGATTGCTGATATTAATATGCCGGAAATGGGTGGGATTGAATTGATTAGACAGGTGGCAGTCAAATATCCTTTTGTTGTTCCGGTGATTGTTACAGGATACGCAGACACACAGGCGGCAGTGGAATCTCTGCGGGTAGGTGCCTACGATTTTATTTCAAAACCATTCAAACTGGATACAATCTATTTGACGGTGGGTCGCGCGCTGGAAAAACACAGTTTTCTCAAAGAAAAGGACAGATATCGAAGAAATCTTGAATTAGAAGTGGAAGAACGCACTTCAGATCTTCGACGATTGAATGATCAACTCATGCAATTGCGGGAAATGGCGCGGAGAACCAGGGAAACACTTGAATTTAAAGAAAAAATGAAACACATTCGAGAGTATTGTTTTTCTGCTTTTCGTGCTTCCAGTTTTGCGTTTCTTTCTTACGATGAGGATCTGAAACTGTTTTACGTGCACCCGGACAGCTGCGCTCAGGAATTACCGGAAAAGAACGTGTTTTCAATTAATGAAATCCATCGGGACAAAGATGGAATGGTCGAATTGGGAAATCATCTTTTCGCTTCAGATAAAGGGTACATCGCAATCGAAATAAAGCGGGACCAGATTTTTGGGATTGTATACGTTGGATTCCCCAATGAAAGTGGGTTTCTCATTGATGAGAGTACCTTTGGATTGTTGATCTCGGAGCTTGAAATCATCCTCTACAACGATTTTCTGGTGCAGCACCATGAAAATGAAATGAGAAAGATGTTCCTGTCATCTGTCCGCACACACGCGTACACAATTGAAGCAAAAGATGCGTACACTAAGGGCCATTGTGAGCGAGTTGAACGATACACTATGATATTGGCAAAAAAGGTAATTTCAGACCCGGACCGGTTGTTTGCGTTGAGCGTTGCATGTATTCTTCACGATATCGGTAAAATCGGCGTACCTGAGTCAATCCTTAACAAACCTGGAAAGCTTACGCCTGAAGAAAAAGCCGCAATGGACAAACACCCCGTCATTGGTGCCGAAATTGTTAAGAACCTGTATGGGTTCAAGTTGAGTCCGGTAATTCGGCACCACCACGAATGGTATGATGGAAACGGCTATCCCGATGGGCTCAAAGGCGAAGAAATTCCCCTGGAATCAAGAATGATGTCGGTGGCGGACGCGTATGATGCCATGACAAGTTCCCGGCCCTATCGTGAGGGGCTTGCCCCGGCTATCGCTCATCAGGAGATTCAGGATTTCTCCGGCCGTCAATTTGATCCGTATGTAGTGAAGATATTTTTAGATTGTTATGAAGAATTCAAGCAGGTTAAGACGAAAAATCTGGGCCTGGATCTTGATCTGGCATTAACCCCTTAATTTTTTTTAAAGGAGAAGAGACTATGGAAAAAGGATCGGCAAAATCCCTTGGTATCGTATTTGTCATCGTTCTGATTATTTTACTGGCAGCACACTTGATGGCAATGAGAAACGCAAAGGCGGAGTTCACCAAAAAGGAACAGGCTACGGCGCAGCAAATCGTAGAGCTGAATAAGAAGATTGATGCCCTCTCAATGGACAAAATGGGACTTGAAATAAAGTTGAAGCTCAATGGAATCAGAATGCAGGTTGCAGAAAACAATTTTGGATCAGCCGGTGAATCTCTGAATGCGTTCAAAGAGTATCTTAACAAAAACGGCTGCAAGAAAATGGATCAACTTGCACCTGTGTTTGATGGAATTGATACAAATCTTTTGAAGAAAAAGAACGTTGAAGTAAAGCAGGCTCTTGATCAGGTTGAGGATATTATCTTCGGAGCCGGGGAAGCTACTGAAAAGGAAGAAACAGAAGAGGCTGGTAAATAGATCTGGCATTTCCATGGCAAGAATTCGGGAAGCTCAGGCTTCCCTTTTTTTATAGGAGTTTATGAATTATCAGTAATATCCATGAAATAAGAGGAGGAGCCAGAGCAATCCCATCCACAATGAACTCAAATCGGCCATCGGACGGGATAGTCCTTCTGTTGGTATAGTGGACGAATATGATCAAACTGTATATTGAGGTAATAGCCAATACGATGGCCGGCTGAGTTCTATGGCTTGTAACTGCAAATCCTGAGAAAAAAAGAGCCAGGACAAGGATAGTCCAAAAAACAAGTCGAGCCGCTCTATGCCGACCAAGTAGGATGGGCAGTGTTTCTTTTCCGGCAAAACGATCCCCTTGATAGTCTTTGAAATCAAAAAGTACAGTCCCCAAAAATACAATAAGAAATACAAGGCCGGGACCAAGGACTAAAGAAACCGGTGAATGAGTGGCATGAGCCAATATCGGAATTGCCGCGATTATGATGGACCATGCAAGCCCATGAAGAACATTCTTGGAACCGGGTATGTCAAAAATGCGGAAGGGCTTTTCTCCATGGCCAATCCGAATGCGATAAAGAAGTCCCAGAATGATCGCGAGGAGCAAGAAAGCAAAGGAGGGAGGGGACAAGGTTAATCCCAGTGCAAGAAGTGCGACTATTGACAATATCGAAAGGGCCCCAAGGAGATGCCGACGGGATTGAAGAAAATGAAATCTTGTCGGGTCACTGTAAAGAAGGGTGTCTCCACTGACAATTCCGTTCAGATTAGTTATGGAAAAAAGGTAGAAGAATGAGATGAGGGGGAATTTCCATGACTGAGTGAGAGAGAATGTCATTTGAATTCCTGCACAGAGAAGGAATGCGGCCAAAGAGCGAAAAATGCCACAATAAAACATCCAACCGAAGACTTGAAAGGCAAGGGAATTTTCCCTTTCTTTAAATCGAAGCCCCTGAACCACGCTATTGATGATCCAATTTGGAGTAGATGCCCCCGCGGATACTCCCACCGTATGACAGGAGTGTACGTCAATGTCTTTTAGGTCCGAAGCAGTTTCAATATGGTACACATTCTCACAGAAACGTCTGGAAATTTCAGCCAGGCGTTTGGTATTGGCGCTGTGATGTCCGCCCACGATAATCATGCAGTCAACCTTCGAAGCCAGTTCTTTTGCTTCTTTCTGCCGTTTTGCCGTTGAATCACATATGGTACAAAAAACCTTTAAATCCTTCACTTTTTCCCGCAGTACGTTTGCGATATCATCAAAAGTCTTTTGGTCAAATGTCGTCTGGGATACCACAATTGCTTTGTCAAAATCCGGCAATTCTCCGGCTTGCTCAGGAGATTGAATAACATTTGCAGTATCCTTTGCGTAGCCCATCAGGCTTTTTACCTCGGCATGGCCAATATCCCCTATGATGATGACATTGTATCCTTTTGCCAGATGGGCCTTTATCAACGCCTGTACCTTTCCGACCCTTGGACAGGTTGCATTCAACACTTTTATACCTTTATTTTTCAAGTCATCTAATACCAGAGGCGTGGTTCCGTGAGCGCGGATGATAACGGTCCCATCCTGGATATTATCCTTCACTTGGGCTTCGTTTACCCCCTTCGATGAAAGAAAATTCACCACTTGCTTATTATGAATCAACGGCCCCAGTGTGTAGGTCTTTTTACCCTTGTTACTTTCCGCCATTTCCAGTGTTCGTTCCATTGCCCGGCGAACTCCCCAACAGAATCCTGCCGAATGGGCCACTATGATTTTCATGGGACGCTTTTATCCGAAATGACTTCAAGTTTTGAAATGGAACTTCTGATCTGGTTCAATGAGATATCAAGTGGGTGTTCTTCAGTATTCTTTATTTCCAACATAAATCCCCATTTATAGTCGACTTTTTTGAGTGCCTTCATTACCTCTGTCCAGGGAATTGTTCCACTGAAAGGCAGCTGATGAGTATCGTGGAGACCATCATTGTCATGGATATGAGTCGTGTAAAAATGAATGCCATATTCCTCAATATCTGCTAAGACTCGCTCCGCAAGGTGGCTGTGCCCGATATCAAAACAAAGACCAAAGGGAATCTTGTTTTCATCAATGAACTTAACAATATCTGGAACTCCCGTATTCGGGCCCGGCACATTTTCAAAACACAATTTTGTTCGAATCTGCTCCGAAACCGCATACAATTCATCAATACTCTTCATCAGGGCATCCCGATTTTTTGTGCCTGGAAAATGGAGAATGTAGTAGTCCACTTCCACATATGATGCTAAAACCAGGCTTCTAATGATTTCAGAAACAGATAATGCGCGGAGATCTTCATTCGTGGAACTGATATCCAACAACTGTCCGTCCAGCAGCTCCTCAAGAGACGCATAGAACGGGGCGTGAACCGAGTTTACACATAGTTGATTTCTATCAATTGCCCGCGAAATGTCCCGAAGGACGGCCGGATTGTCAAAATCTATCTGATGAGAATTTGCAAAGAGTTCCACTGTATCAAAACCGGCGGCTGCAATACGGTCCAAATGATGGCTGGTGAGGGTTTCTCTGGCAACAAGGTGTGTTGAAATGCCATAAATCATGTAAACCTCCTGTTCATGGCTATTATACACATCCCACGGGAAAGACAAGCATGAAAAACCGTGAGAGTTTACGTAATAAGGGAATAGATATAGAATGGAAAGAACCTGTGCTCACGAGAGGCCCCGTTTGGGAGAGTTGGCCCGGGTTTGAATAGGGAATCAGGGGAAGAGTTTTGGAAAAAATAGTTGTTAGATTTGCGCCCAGCCCGACTGGACATCTTCACATCGGAGGAGCCAGGACGGCTTTATTTAATTATCTGTTTGCAAAGCATCATAACGGTTTGTTTCGTCTACGCATAGAGGATACGGACCAGAAACGTTCAAAGCCGGAGTTCACGGAGCAGATATTGGCCAGTATGGCATGGCTGGGGCTGGAACCGGACGGAGAAGTTGTTTTTCAGTCACAACGGTCTGCACAATACCAGAATGCAGTAGAAAAACTTTTGAAGACTGGCCAGGCTTATCGTTGTTTTTGTACCCGGGAAGAGATTGAGGGACGTCGGGCCGGTGACCCCGCCTGGAAGTATGATCAAAAATGCGCGTCTTTAAATGAGGATGAAATTCAGGGGAACCTTGACCATGGACGACCCTATGTGGTGAGATTGAGAATCCCACTGGAACTGATTCAATTCTCTGATATTGTGCGCGGAGAAATGAAATTCAGCGGAAGAGAATTTGAGGACTTTATCATTGTTCGATCGGATGGTTCCCCGATCTATCAATTGACTGTAGTGGTAGATGACAACGATATGGGAATCACGCACGTTATCCGGGGGGATGATCATCTATCCAACACGCCCAAACAGATTTTTCTGTACCGGGCCCTGGGTCTTGAACCGCCGGCATTCGCACACATCCCGTTGATTCTGGGCCCCGACAAGAAGCGTCTGAGCAAGCGGCATGGTGCAACTTCGGTTGAAGAATATCGTGAGCAGGGCTTTTTGCCGGAAGCTCTGGTCAACTTCATTGCGCTTCTCGGCTGGAATCCCGGCGATGATCGTGAAATTATGAGTCTGGATGAAATGATTGAAGAATTTTCTACGGAACGCATTTCCAAAAGTGCGGCGGTTTTTGACTCTGCCAAAGCACTGTGGCTGAACGGACAATACATCTCAAAACTTTCGGTTGAAGAGTTCGAGTATATATTTATAAACCTTTACGAAGAGAAAGGTATATCAGTAGAAAAGTCTGAAAAACTTGTCAAAATACTGAACTTGCTCAGGCCCCGGGTGCGCACCATTACCGAATTGTACGACGCAGGATCGTTCTTCTTCAGACAGCCGGAAAGTTATGAAGAGAAGGGTGTTCGAAAACATTTCTCGGGAGACAACGCGAGGGAAATTCTTGAGGCGGATGCCGGTCTTATTGAAAATTGCAATCCATTTACCGAAGCCGAACTGGAAAAACAACTCCGTGCTGAAGCTGATAGGGCAGGGGGTAAGGCCGCAATCTACATTCATCCCTTGAGGCTCGCTTTAACCGGAAAAACATCAAGTCCGGGAATTTTTGAAACAATTGTGCTGATTGGCCGGGAAGAGTGTATTGCCCGCATAAAAAATGCAATTACCTATATCGGCTCAATGGGCAGCGCAAGGTAGAAAGTGAGAGTGCAAGTGCAAGTGCGAGACGAAGAGGCGGCAAAACCGCCGTGGATAGTGGATGGTGGATGGTTCAGAAAAGGACAAAACGGGTAAGAAAGGCGAACAGAACACTTCCAATTTCTACTTAACCTGGTTGGGTCAAGGAATCTGTGATCTTTCTTGTTAAAAAGTTGTTTTTTTGTTATTGTTCAATCATTATGAAGTTGCAAGATAATAAAATGTTAGGTCTCACTTAAGGTGGATTTCATGTATGCCCTTTATAAAAGAACTCGCCTTGGGACAAATGCAACTCGATACGAGTTCAAAGAGCAAATTTCTCTTTTTGAATGTAATAGTGGATCTATTCCTTGGCTGTTGGGCCTTAAGCTGCCGTCAGACCAAGGAGAACCATGCAAAAGGAAAGTGGGTTAAATATGTCGGCAAAGCCCCTCATTCTGCTCACAGGTGCCACTGGCTATGTCGGGGGGCGCTTACTGCCTCTGCTGGTGAACGGTGGTTGGCGTGTGCGGTGCCTGGCGAGGCAGCCAGAGTTCTTGGCTTCCCACGAACTGCCCGGCGTCGAGGTCGTGCCAGGCGACGTGTTCGATGCCGCATCGCTATCCGAGGCCATGAAGGGCGTTGAAGCAGCTTATTATCTGGTTCATTCCATGGGGTCGACGGGAGATTTTGAAGAACAGGATCGCCTGGCGGCAGACAATTTCGCCAGCGCCGCCGCCGCTGCGGGCGTTAATCGGATCATTTATCTCGGTGGCCTGGGCGAGGACGAGACGGAGTTATCGGTGCACTTGCGCAGCCGGCATGAGGTTGGGAAGCGACTGCGCGCGCAAGGCGTGCCCGTGATCGAACTGCGTGCGTCGATCATTATTGGCTCCGGCAGCCTTTCGTTTGAGATGATTCGTGCACTTGTTGAACGACTGCCGGTAATGGTGACGCCGC
>CBEUWV010000054.1:0-9466 GCA_965546895.1 uncultured bacterium | reverse complement strand
CAGTAGCACCTGCCTGTTCCTGGCAGTTTCCTGTGCCCGAAAACCAGTCCAGAACATGGCTGTCAGTGTACCCGGCAGTATTGTTTCCACGTTATTTCGTGTGGAAGGCCAGGTAGACGGACAGTCTATTCACGGAATTCGAGCCTATTTGCAGGTAGATACGGACGGACATTTCATGGTGAATCTTTTTACAGCCATGAATTCTCCCTTGAGTGCAGTCTTTTATGACGGGGAAAGCCTGACTGTTGTGGATTATCGCAGTAAATCAGTTGTCCTGGACAAGTCGTTTCCCTTCGATGTTGGCGCAAGCATTCCCTTTCGTCTTGATGTCCCGGCTCTGGCAGACTTTTATGAACACGCATTGAAGGAAAAGGGAGCGTATACAAAGACATTTCCCTGGGGAAAGCTTCTTCAGACGCCAAACTTACGGATAGTGGGCTTGTTCAATGACGGGTCCAGACTGCTGTTGACGCCGCTTACTGAACCGAAGAAAAGAGATGGGACAAAGCTTTCGCTGAAGATCCCCTCTACCTACAGGCGGATTGATGAGACAAATTAAATGTTTTGGAAAAATCAACCGGATGCTTCGGGTTGGCCCTCTCCGTCCGGATGGATTCCATGATATCTATACGATTTATCAGAGTATTTCACTCCACGACACGTTGAGCATGGAATTAATGGAGAAACCCGGAATTGTGCTCACTGTGTCAGATCCAGAGGTTCCCTCTACCAGGGAAAACTTTGCATGGAAGGCAGTGGAGCTTATTTTGAACCGGACAGACTATATGGGGGGCGTAACTATCCACATTGATAAAAAAATCCCGTCGGGGGGCGGACTCGGCGGTGGCAGCTCAAATGCTGCGGGGAGCCTGTTGCTTTTGAACAGTATGTTGGATGAACCTCTGTCACGTAACGACCTGCAAAATATGGGGAGTACATTGGGATCGGATGTGCCGTTCTTTCTTGTCGGAGGCACGGTATTTGGCACCGGAAGGGGAGAAAAAGTGAAACCGTTGCCGGATTGCGAGCCTTTTTCTTTGCTTGCTGTGTTTCCTGACATTTCGTTCTCAACAAGAGAAATGTATTCCCTGCTGGATCGGACTGAGAAAGATTTTCTTTTTGAACAGTTGACACAACGGGAAATTGAGGCTCTGTTGAGTGGACAGCTGAAGAGTTTTGAGAACAGTTTTGATCGGATTGTTTCAAAAAAATCCGAAAAGGTGGCAAACGTGATGCAGGAACTCCGCAATGAAGGATTTTCAGTCATGCTTGCAGGTTCCGGTTCTACTTTTCTCATATTTGACGAACAGTACCCCGTGGAGAAAATAGATACCAGGTTACCAGCCGGATGGAAGTGTGTGAGGCTCCGTAGCAGGACTCGTCGGGAGGCACTGGGTGAATTCCTTTTCTGAAGCCATTGAAAAGTGCTGCCGGCTTATTTCTGAAGAAAAGATGCTTTTGCCCGGTGAGTGTGTTGTTGCGGGCGTCAGCGGTGGGGCAGACTCTGTTTTCCTTTTCCATGTACTCCTGGAGATGGCAAAGCGGTTAAAGCTCCATCTTGTGGTAGCCCATCTTAACCATGGACTAAGAATTGAAGCCAAAAATGAACTGGCATTTGTCAGGGATCTGTGCCGGTCACATGGCGTGATTTTCCACGGAGCTGTAATTTCCAGGGAAGTCGTAGCCCACATTGCTGGGAAGTCCATAGAAATGGCAGCGAGAGAACGGAGAAAGCGCTTCCTGAAAGCAGTTGCAAAATCACATGGAGCGGACAAGATTGCCCTGGGCCACACGGAATCGGACCACACTGAAACAGTGTTGATGAACATTCACCGGGGTACCGGCCTACGAGGGCTTGCGGGAATTCGCCAGGTACGGGATGGAATCATTCGGCCCCTGATTGCAATGGAGGGTTCGGAAATTCGCAGCATTCTAAATGAGAACGGCATTGTGTTTCACACAGACAGCAGTAACTCAGATCTGAAATTTCTGCGTAACCGGGTGAGGTCGAAGATTATCCCGTCATTAAATGAAGTATTTGGTTCGGGAACAAAAGAAAAATGGCGCCAGCTTTCCGAGAATGCATCGGATTCTCTGCTGGCGATAAAAACACTGCTCCAACATGTTCTAAGGCCCGGGTTGCAGGAGGATGATTGTGGGTTTCGTGTGGATAGAAAGCTGTTGGAGTCCCTCTCAGAGCCGGTATTGAAGGAAAGTATTTTGTACGTACTGGAACAAGTTGCCGGTTCTACCTATTTCCTGACAACAAAACACTTAAGTCAACTCGTTATTTTTTCCGGAGGCTCTGGATACGGAGAGGTAGTCATTCATCCCGAAATGGGGGTACGAGTGGTGAGGAGTGGCAACTGGCTCTATTTTCTTAAAAAGACCCCTGCCACCAATCTAAAAATAAAGGGGCCTGGCACCTACAGGTCCTGGTTTCAGGAAAAATTTATTTTTTCGCAGGGATCTGGTGAAAACAAGTTTGACAATGAAACCAACGTACTTTATCTGAATGAAAAACGGTTTGATTTCCCATTCCAGCTTTCACCAGTTGATTTTGAATCGGATATGGCAATTCATGGGGGAAGGGAAATTCGGGACCTTCAACATTTTTTAAAGAAACAGGGGATTGGAAAATTTGAGCGCGAAACGATGCCGGCCTTGAAACATGGGCATCGAGTCCTCTGGGTTCCCGGTTTCAAAAAAATGGTTGCACCTGAGGAAACTGCCATGAGTGCGGATGGAATTGCGGTTTACTTCACCATTGATATGCGTTAAAATTCGCGATACCGACAGGACAAACGTGTTTTCAACCTGTCTATACACCAAAGGAGGAACGAGAATGTGAACCAGACCATGAAGAATGTCTTCTTATGGCTTTTTCTCATAGTCATCGTCGTACTTGTCTTTAATATATTCAATCAGGTGGAACAGTCTTCTACCGAATTGCCATTCAGTACTTTCATGGAACAGGGTCAAACAGGAAACATCTCTTCTCTGGAGATGACAGGCCAGAAAGTAAACGGAGATTTTGTGACACCATATGAGGACGGACAGGGACACAAATATACGAAGTTCACAACCGTCGTACCGGAATTTTACGAGAACCTGTCCAAAGACATTTTAAGCTGGGAAGGGAAGGGGTTACAGAAATTCAAAGCCAAGGAGGACAAGGAAAGTCCCTGGATGGCTTTATTGGTCGGCTGGGGACCCATTCTCCTTTTAATTGTAATCTGGGTAATGTTCATGAGACAGATGCAGGGTGGGGGTAACAAAGCTCTGAGTTTTGGCAAAAGTAAAGCCCGTCTCATTGACGACCAGAAGAAAGTCACCTTTGAAGACGTTGCTGGTGTAGACGAGGCTATGGATGAATTGCGTGAAATTGTAGATTTCCTGAAAACGCCCAAAAAATTCACAAAACTTGGGGGTAAGATCCCTAAAGGTGTCTTGCTGATGGGCCCTCCGGGAACTGGTAAAACTCTGCTTGCGAAAGCAATTGCCGGTGAGGCGGATGTTCCGTTTTTCTCAATCAGTGGCTCGGAATTTGTGGAAATGTTTGTTGGAGTGGGCGCATCTCGTGTCCGTGACATGTTTGACCAGGGCAAGAAGAATGCCCCCTGCATCATTTTTGTAGATGAGATTGATGCAGTGGGCCGTCATCGGGGTGCCGGTCTCGGAGGCGGCCATGATGAACGGGAACAGACATTGAACCAGCTTCTGGTCGAAATGGATGGCTTTGAAAGTGGGGACGGCGTGATTCTCATGGCAGCGACCAACCGACCGGACGTGCTGGATCCTGCATTGCTTAGGCCGGGCCGGTTTGACCGACGGGTTGTTGTGGCGAGGCCGGATGTGAATGGGAGAGAAGCAATTATAGCCATTCACACTCGCAAGGTACCCGTAGCAGAGAATGTGGATTTGAGATTGGTTGCGAGGGGTACACCAGGGTTTTCCGGTGCGGACCTCCAGAGCCTTGTGAACGAAGCGGCACTCCTGGCAGCGAGAAAGGACAAGAGTGTTGTCGAGATGAATGATTTTGAAGAGGCTAAGGATAAAATTATAATGGGACTTGAGAGGAAATCCCTTGCCATGAGCGAAGATGAAAAGAAAAATACTGCCTATCATGAAGCCGGTCACACGCTTGTGGCTGTGATGTTGCCGGAATCTGATCCGATTCACAAGGTGACGACAATCCCCAGAGGCAGGGCCCTCGGTGTCACCGTACAGCTTCCGGAAGATGATCGGTACACATACACAAAGTCCTATCTTGAGTGTCGAATTGCCATTCTGATGGCGGGCCGTGTGGCAGAAGAGATGTTTATGGGCCACATTACAACCGGGGCCGGGAATGATATTGAGGTCGCAACTGATCTGGTCCGTAAAATGGTATGTAAATGGGGAATGAGCGATTTGGGTCCATGGAACCTTGGTGTTGCGGATGATGAAATATTTCTTGGTAAAGATCTTGTCCGGCATAATAATTATTCTGAAACGACGGCCCAGCGAATTGACGACACCATTTCGGAATTCATTCGAAATGGATATGAGACAGCCTCAAAGATTCTGGATGAAAATCGGGAGAAATTTATTGAGCTGGCAGAAACACTTTTTGAAAAGGAAGTGTTGAGTGCTGAAGAAGTTATGGAGATTGTAAAGGGAAAACTGCCTGAAAAAGATGCAGATAAGGAAAGCGCCACAGAAGAGGCATAGATGCCTGAAGTGAATTCAAATCTGGAAAAGTTGAAGGAGAGGCAGTTGTTTGGAAAATTCCACAATCCTGGAACGCCTCTTGTGATGGGCATTGTGAACGTGACCCCTGATTCCTTTTTTGATGGCGGACAATACAATGAGACGGATGCTGCAATTGCCCATGGGGCAAAGCTTGCGAAAGAAGGCGCTGACATTCTGGATGTGGGAGGGGAATCTACTCGACCGGGTGCAGACCCTGTGACAATTGAAGAAGAAATGCACCGGGTGATCCCAGTTGTGGCGGGGTTGAGAAGGGAAACGGGGATTCCTATTTCGGTGGATACGCAAAAAAGTATCGTTGCGAAAGCAGCACTGGCCGCGGGTGCTGAAATTGTAAACGACATTTCCTTTGGACGCTTTGATGATGCGATGTTCTCAACCGTTGCAACCGAAAAGGCCGGATACGTCGGTATGCATATGAAGGGTAGCCCGAGGGACATGCAAATTGATCCGACCTATTCTGATGTCGTGGAGGACGTGAGGTCTTTTCTAAAGGAGAGGATAGACCTGGCAATAGAATCGGGCATAGATGCTGATCATATTGTTGTAGATCCGGGGATTGGGTTCGGCAAAAATGACAAGCATAACCTGACGCTTTTGAAGAATCTTGAGAAGCTTGTGCCCCCTGGATATCCGGTTCTGGTCGGAGCATCAAGGAAAAGCATGATGGGCCGATTACTTCAGCTTGAACCCGGTGCACGTCTTGCCCCGAGCCTTGCCATCGCCCTTTTTTCAGCTTTGAAGGGTGCGGCTGTAATCCGCGTTCACGATGTTTTTGAAACCCGACAGGCACTGAGGATGTGGGAGCTATTATCTGAATGAGCATTCATTCATTTTTTTCTTGACTGAATCAACTTTCTCGTCTAAAATTAATTGATCTACAACAGGATGTGGAGGAAAGCATGAATTTTTTAGTTTTTGTCAAACAGGTTCCCGACACGGAAACCAAAATCCAGATTGCCGGGGACGGAAAATCCATCGTTGAAGATGGAGTCAACTTCATTGTCAGCCCCTACGACGAGATTGCCATCGAAGAGGCATTGCTTCGTAAAGAGGCGCTTGGTGGTGAAATCACAGTTGTAACCATGGGGCCGAATAGGGGAGAAGCAGCACTGAGAACAGCCTTGGCAATGGGTTGTGACAAGGCTGTCCATCTTGAGGAGGCCGCCTTTGAAGGAGCCGATTCTTTTGCCACGGCAAAGGCCCTTGCCGCGGTGGTAAAAAAATTGAATCCAGATCTCGTTTTCTTCGGGAAACAGGGAGTTGGCACGGACAATACCCAGGTTGGCCAGATGGTTGCAGAAATGTCTGGCCTCGGTCATGTCGGCATGTGTGTAAAGCTTGACATTGATGGAGATAAGATTCGCGGTGAGCGGGAAATTGAAGGTGGTCGTGAAACGATTGAAGTTTCCCTGCCTGCTGTGGTTGTAGCACAGAAGGGCTTGAATGAACCTCGGTACCCTGCACTCCGTGGTATTATGCAGGCCAAGCGCAAACCCATTGAAAAACTGACAGCGGCTGATCTGGGCCTGTCTGCTGATGAGGTAGGCGCTGCCGGAAGCAAGACCGAGTTTGCAAGCCTGGAACTTCCCCCTGCGCGTGAAGCGGGTAAGAAGCTTGAAGTAGAACCGGAAGTCGCGGCGACAGAAATCGTTGCCTTCCTGAAAAACGAAGCCAAAGCGCTGTAAGGAGAGAAACAATGATACTCGTATTTGCAGAACAAAGAGACGGCGTTTTGAAAAAGGCCGCGAAAGAAGCGGTGAGCGAAGGAAAAAGACTCTCGTCAAAACTTTCTGTCCCGGTTGCGGCCGTCCTGATGGGGAAGGGTGCGGAGCAGGCAGTAGATGAGGTGAAAAATTTCGGTCCGGATAAGGTTTTTATTGCAGAGGGCACTTCCCTGGATCAGTATTCAGCGGATGGCTTTGCTGAAGCAACTGCCAATGTAGCAAAAGAACAGGGAGCAACCGTTATTCTGTTTCCTGCTACAACAATGGGCGTTGACGTATCGCCCCGGGTGGCGGCAAAAGTTGAAGCCGGTCTGGTTTCGGATATTACGGGCCTTTCCGTGGCGGATGGAAAACTCGTGGCCATCAAACCGGTTTATTCCGGTAAAGCCATTGCAACAGTAAAGTTCAAGTCCGACATTCAGATGGTAACGCTTCGCAGCAATGTATTTCCCCTGGAAGAAAATCCATCAACCCCTGAAGTAACCAAAGTGGATGGAGCGGGAATTTCTCCAAAAGGCACGGCGGTTTCCACTGAACTGAAAGAAGGTGGAAAGGTTGAGCTGGCAGAGGCCTCCATTGTGATTTCCGGTGGACGCGGACTGAAAGGGCCCGAGAACTTTCCACTTATTGAGGAAGTTGCTCAACTCCTTGGCGGCGCAGTTGGGGCTTCCCGTGCCGCAGTAGATGCAGGATGGATTGACCATTCCCATCAGGTCGGTCAGACTGGTAAAGTTGTTTCTCCAACTGTTTACATAGCCTGTGGTATTTCAGGAGCTATTCAGCACATCGCCGGAATGGGTTCCTCCAAGTTCATCATTGCCATTAACAAAGATGAAGACGCTCCGATTTTTAACATAGCGTCCCTTGGCATTGTCGGGGACCTGTTTAAAGTAGTTCCCGCATTGACAGAAGAGTTGAAGAAGTTAGGGTAACAAGCAGATTAAACTATAAAAAAAGGGGGAAGCATCAGCTTCCCCCTTTTTTTCTCTACAACGGAAGGATTGCTTTATGAGGGAGCTTTCAACAAGCTGATTTCCCTGCCATGAAGCTCAATGATGCCCTCATTGTCCAGTTGATGCAGGAGCCTGGAAAAAGTTTCCGGTGTCGTGCCAAGCAAAGCGGCCAGCTCACCTTTGGGAACGGGCAGACGGAAGCGGTTCTTGTTTTGCTCCTCGGAAAGATGGACCAGATAGGCGATGAATCGCTGCCGCACATCTGAATTGACAAGTTGTTCAATCATTGCGACAAAGTATTGAAGGCGCCTGGCCAGAAGCCCGATGAGTCTCATAGAAAATCCGGGAGAGGTCTCAAGGAGGCGGGACATTTTCTCTGCTGAGATGCCAAGGAGAATCGCATTTTCCAGTACGGTTGCGGTAACCGGATATCGGCTTTCCGTGTAAAACAGAATTTCTGCAAACAGTTCTCCGGAATGAACAAAATGGACTACTGTTTCCTTTCCCTCCGGGTTGATTCGGGAAAGTTTGACGATACCGGAAATAAGATAATAGATTGTATCTCCTTCTTCCCCTTCAAGAGAAAGGATGTCCTTTTTCTGTTTCTTTGACACGAATGTGATCGTAGCCAGTGAATCCTTCAGGTCCAGATCATTCTGACCGATAAAGCTATTGAGAAAAATATCCAGGGCATCATTGAGTTGCATGGACCTCTGTGCCTCCTTACAATGAGGTGTTCAAACCTTCAGTAATGCCTGACCAGCCGCAAACGCTTTCACGTTGACATCAATCAACTTATGAGGAACCGCTTCCTTCACAACATTTAGCCAGTCCGTTTCCGGAATCTCCAGAATGGTGGACAGGACACCCAGCATAATCACGTTGGTTACCTTTGAGTTGCCCACTTCCCGGAGTGTTTTTTCAATATTCAATACCCGGGCCCCCGGGCGAACAGCTTTCAGTTTTTCAGCGGTGTCATCCGGGTAGACAATCTTTCCGCTGTTGCAAATGGGTGGTACCATTCTTACGTTTGAAGTGGCAAGAAAAGCGTCCGATTTCAGGTAATGTTCCCAGCGAAGTGCTTCCATGAGTTCAAAGGAAAGCATTATATCTGCGTCCCCCTCTTCAATCATGGGGGAATAGACTTTTTCTCCGAATCGAACGTGGGATGAGACGACACCACCACGTTGCGCCATTCCATGAACTTCGCTTTTCTTTACATCGAAACCAGCTCTGCGAAACACTTCACTCATTACTTCACTGGCCAGCAGAATACCTTGGCCACCGACACCAACCAGAAGGATATTTGTGTTTGTCATATCATTCTCCCTTCCTGGAAATCGGGCGAATTGCATCAAACTTGCACATCTGAATACAGAGCCCGCAACCGGTACAGAGGTCTTCATTAATTTGCCACTTATTTCGTCCTTTATCCGTTAATTGATTGGAACGTGTGATGGCCTGGCAATTAATTCTGGAGCACATCGTGCATGCAGTACAGTTGTTCAGAAAAGTGAAGAACTTATCTCGTTTTACCTTTTTCGGATAAAGTACGCAGGGAGCCTGGCTGACAATCACCGACAGGTGGTCGGCTTCCAGTTCCCGTTTTACTACGTCAAATGTTTGAGCCATGTCTGTGGGGTCCACAGCGTACACATGTTCAGCTCCCATTGCACGGGCCACAATTTCAAAGTCAATCTTTGTGTTTGCTTGACGGTGGAGATCCCAGCCGGTCCGGGGATCGGGCTGCCCGCCGGTCATTGCCGTGATGCTGTTGTCTGAAATTATAATGGTTATATGGCTGTTGTTCATAATTGCGTCCACCAGGCCAGTGAGACCGGAATGTGTGAAGGTGGAATCACCAATCACAGCAGCAATTCCTTTAGCGGAACCGGTAGCTTTTTCGATCCCGATGGCATTTCCAATAGAGGCACCCATGCATACACAAGTATCCATGGAATTAAAGGGCGGGATGGCGGCAAGGGTGTAGCAACCGATGTCCCCTGTAACAATCTGCGCTTTCGCCTTTTTCAG
>CBEUWV010000053.1:0-9468 GCA_965546895.1 uncultured bacterium | reverse complement strand
AGCGGGGCCCGCCATTGCGGTTACGGACAATACCGCAAGTCCTGCCATCAGAACAAATACTTTCTTCATTCGTGCCTCCTTCGCCGATTTTCGGCATATGGTGCCATTTCGGTCACCGGTGAAATTTACAATGAGAGTATGGGCTTCCTGTTTTTCAGAAGTGTTTCCCCACTGTAACAAAATGTAAAATCTACATTGACCTCGCATCATCAATAAAAACTTTGACAGGAATACTCTTGTGATATATATTTCTAACATAGTACAAGTATTTGGGCATACAATGAACATACAGCCCTTTTTGATAGAAATTGAGACGGGAGGTGTTGGAGCTTGTCAAAGATGAAAGCAGTCCAGTTTAGTGGGAGCCAGTTGCTTCTCTGTGAAGTAAGCGTCCCGGACCCGGCCCCTGGCGAGGCGCGGGTGCATGTAAGTCTGGCCGGTATCTGCAACACTGACCTGGAGATTCTCAAGGGGTATGCCGGCTTCACCGGCACGTTGGGCCATGAATTTGTCGGGACGGTGGAAGAGGTGAATGGAGCAGATCCCCGATGGATCGGCCAGCGTGTGGTCGGTGAAATCAACATGGGTTGCCACAGCCCGGATTGCAGCTGGTGTAACAAAGGCCTGGAACGCCATTGCCCGAAACGCCGGGTGCTGGGCATCCATGGGAAAGATGGTGCCATGGCCGAATACCTGACATTGCCGGTACGAAACCTGCTGCCGGTTCCGGATAATGTGGCTGACAACTGCGCGGTTCTAGTGGAGCCACTGGCCGCCGGGTTTGAAATCCTCGAACAGGTCCACCTGCAACCCATGACAGAAGTGGCTATTTTAGGTGATGGGAAACTGGGCCTGTTGATCAACCGAGCCCTTCGGACCTCCGCCTCCACCCTGACTCACATTGGCAAACACGCGGAAAAACTTCATCTTGCAGCGGGCCCTGGCATCAAGACGCTTCTGTTGCATGATCTGAAAGATGAACAATTTGACGTGATTGTGGATGCCACCGGCTCTGTTTCCGGTTTTGAAACCGCCATAGGGCATGTGAAACCCCGGGGCACCCTTGTCCTGAAAACAACCGTTTCCCGTTCTGAACCGATCGACATGACCCCGGTGGTGGTGAACGAAATCACCGTTCTCGGTTCCCGGTGCGGGCGATTCGAACCGGCGCTCCGGGCGCTGTCCAGGGGCCTGGATGTGGCGCCCCTGATTGAAAAGCGTTTTCCATTGGTGCAAGCTGAAAAGGCCTTCAAACTGGCCGGAAAACCGGGCTCGCTCAAGGTCCTTCTGGAAATGCCCAGGTGATACGCCGACCGAAATTGTATTTTCCATGATTTTAACGGAATAAAAATGATAGAAATGATAGAATTGTGCTTATTGAAACATGAACGAAAAGAATTCAAGGGGGAAACACATGCAGGTGGGAAAAACCATTACAGAAAATTATCTACAGTATGACGTAAGTGGCAAACTGGATTCGGTGTCCGCGCCTGGATTCGAAGAGAGCGTTATCGGAGAAATGCAGGAACATTCTGCCGACACAATTTTTCATCTCAAAGAGCTGACGTATATCAGCAGTTCCGGACTTCGTGTATTCCTCCAGGCAGCAAAAGTTGCCGGGATGAACAGCACCCGAATCGTCCTCTGCGCCATTCAGCCTCAGGTCAAAGAGATATTTGACCTGGCCGGGTTCACCCCGTTTTTCACACTGGCAGACAGCCTGGATGATGCCAGAAAGCTCCTGGCCGAAGGTTGACAGCGTGAAGCGCCCGGAAAACATTGCCTATTGGGTAGATGAAGTTCCGCCACCCTGGATTTCCCTGCTCCAGGGGCTTCAGCATATTTCTGTTTATGCCATTTCACTGGTTTTTCCGGTTATCATTGTTCGAACCATCAATGCCTCCCATGAACAGGCCATGTTTCTGGTCAGTGTCTCCATGATTGCCGGCGGCTTTGGGGTCATACTCCAGTCCATCAAGCGCGGCCCCATGGGTTCCGGTTTTCTGATCCCGCAGATCTGTGGACCCTCCTTCATTCCCTCTTCCCTCCTTGCGGTTCAGGTGGGAGGCGTCCCCCTGATGCTGGGCATGACCATTTTTGCCGGTAGCCTGGAGATGGTTTTTTCCCGTTTTATTCGAAAGATGAAGGCGCTGTTCCCGCCGGAAGTTACCGGTACCATTGTAACCATGGTAGGAATTTCCGTGGTTGGCCTGGCCACAAAGAACTTTGTCGGCCTGGGCGGAACAGACACGGTTATCGAACCTGCGGAACTGCTGGTTTCCATTGTTACCCTGAGCACCATGGTGGCCATCAACGTCTGGACAAAGGGTAAGCTCAAAATGTTCAGCGTATTGATTGGCATGGTAATCGGGTATATTCTGGCAATTTTCACCGGGGTCATCTCACCGGGAGGCCTTGCGCAGATTCGGGATGCTTCAGTGGCCTGGTTTCCATTCATTCACCATCCCGGATGGGCATTTCGTGGAGATATGATCCTGCCCTTTGGTATTGCCATGATTTGTTCTTCTTTGAAAAGCATCGGAGACATGATTACCGCACAGAAAATCAATGACCGCTCCTGGAAACGGCCGGACATGGAAAACATCAGCGGTGGAATCCTCGCGGACGGAGCCGGGTGCTTGACCGCAGGTGTGCTGGGGGGCATGGGCCAATCCACATCCTCCGCGAATCTAGGATTGACCATCGCCACCGGTGTTACCAGCCGTCGAATTGCCCTCTGGATGGGCGGGCTCCTCATCGTTGCCGGGTTGTCCCCGAAGGTTTCCGTATTGTTTGCCGTGATGCCCCGCCCCCTGATGGGCTCTGTCCTGATTTTTGCGTTGAGTTTCATGGTTGTGGCCGGTTTCCAGATCATTGCGTCCCGGATGATGGATGCAAGAAAAACATTCGTCGTTGGATTTTCCATTATTTTCGGCCTCAGTGCCGACCTTGCCCCCCAGATTTACCAGAACGTGCCCCACTGGATTCATCCGGTTGTGGCATCCTCACTGTCATTATCAGCTGTTCTCGCGGTATTACTGAATCTGGTGTTCCGTATCGGCATTTCAAACAAAGAAATCTTCAAAATGGCTGTGCAGCAGCCCTCGGATGCCGTTTTTCAGCAGATGGAACGCCTTGGGAAAAGATGGGGCGCCCGTCCCGAGATCATCTACCGGGCTACAGCTGCTTTAGACGAACTGAAAGCCATGGTGGCTGCACAGAAACATCCCACGGATACTATTGAGGTTACAGCACTTTTCGATGAATTAAATCTGGATTTGACCGCAAAATACTCCGGCAAGGTCCCGGAGTCTGTATCTGAAGAAACCGACATTTCATTGGAACATATTCCAGATGCGGATACTCTGGCCTTTCGCATGCTGAAGCGCTACCCGGACCGGATGGAGCTGGCACACAAAAACAATCTGGCAACCGTGAAACTGCACTTCGATCACTGATTCAGGGAATCTTTCCCCAGCTCTTTCAACGGAATTTCCCTGTCCAGTGCAAGAAGCCTCGGGGCAACGGCCTTACCGGCCTTGAATTGCTCCACCATCCAGCAGGACAGGCGGATCAGCTGACTCAGCACCCGATCGAACATCTCGGACGGCACCCCGTAGTACAGGAAATTGACCGGCATTCCACCTGCCAGCAGGTAGATGTTTCGAACCCGTTTCCATTCCCCGTTATCAGACCGCCCCATGAATAGGCGGTAGTGCCCGCCCTGTATCACGCCGGTCTGTGGGTCCCGGATATCCAGCATCTCAAGGTGTACCGGCATATCCCCAATGGATGAAATCACACCGGATCGGATGTCCTGCAACAGCCGGATCAGCGACGCGAATTCAACGGTTTTCGTGGAACCGCTGGCAAAATAAATGTCCGGCTTCGTTCCCTGCAAAAATAGCCATTCCAGAAACTCGCGGTCTAACACCGATTTCCCTGTCACGCCCACAAATAAGTCCACATCGCGCAGCCGCTCCTTCCCCAGTTCTTCAATGGAACTGGCCTCTTTTTCATCGGATGTACTGTCCGCCACCAGGTCCACCCCTGCAACCCAACCCTCCGACAATCGATGCTGAAACTCCCGCATCAGATTGGAGCCAATGGCACCGCGGGAACCCAGCACCACCACGTTTCGGTAGCACAGCATCTTTCCCAGGCCGTGAAGGATGCTCTCCACCGCGTGGACAATGGAAGTGGATGTCCCCATTGCCTCCTCTCCCCGTTTCAGGTTGGAAATGGCAATGGTTGCCGCGGGAAATGCCAGTTTGCCAAACTGCTTTTCCACTTCCTCCAGGTAGTCATAGCCATTGCGTGTATGCTCAAGGCTGCCAGCAAAAAACGGCTGCAGCCAGTCTCCCAGTTTCATATTCCGTTCCGAAACAGGCACTTCCCCCGCCAGGCCGTTCAGGCTGAAGTGAATCAACGTTTCCCCGAGGGTCTGATTTTCAAGGGTTAGTCGGTTGATTTCCGGTGCGAGATACCCACCATCTTCCACCAGCAGGAGGGACTCTCCCCTCTGTCTTGCTTTGATGGCATCCCGAAAGAACATATGGCCCGCCGTCAATCGCATGGCGGTGAAGAAATCCTTTTCACCGCTTTCAAGGGCAGCCTCCAGCTCCGACAGCCCGGCCACCGGCGAATACTGGTTGGACAAGTGATAGCTTCCCTCAATGGAGTTTTCGGAACGAATACGGCGCAGGGAATGAAACTGGAACCGGTCCGCAGGCAATGCGCCAATGCTTTCCAGGAATGTGTCCGGTACCAGGCCCTGGTATTTTACAAAGAGCACATGGAGAAATTCTGTCCCAAGCCGGTCCATCCCATGGACCATACCGAGAATCTCAGATGTCATATGGTGGATCAGGAATACGCGGACACCGGCCATGCGTCTGTCGGCTCCACTCACCCAGTCCCTGACCCGGGGCATCCGATCCACGTAGGCCTCCATCCCCTGCACATTGCGGGGACGATTTAAACTGATGTTTAAGACCTTTCCCCCCTGGGAAAGATCCAGGAATGCTGCGTAGTTCCTGTCCTGCACATGGAGCAGCCGGCCGGTGGCCAGATCGCGCAGGGCCTGCCGATGTTCCAGTAGAAACAGTACCTTGTCCAGGAACCATTGGGTACTTCGGTCGGAATTGTCCAGAATCATAGGGAGATCATCGTTTGACCAGTGGAATTTGATTTTTCCCAGTTCCGACATCCCCCCTGACCGCAAATTGGAAAACAGGGCTTTCTGGCGCGTCGGGATTTCATCGTATTCCGTTTGCTGGTTGTGGGATTCACCGTGGATGGATTGGAACAGATCCTGTCCCACCCGTTCCCGATTGGGAAGAAAGAGGAAGTCTTCCCCGATAAGCACCTCTTTGTGGGGAATTCGATCCAGATCAAAGCGTTGCCCATTTTCATTTTCCAGAACCATCCGAAGAAAGTGGGATTCGCCAACAAATTCCATAATGAGGCAATGGTCCCTATGCCTTGTATCATCAGAGAAACGGAACACCAATGCCAAAGCACCATCCAGTAAGACTTGTAATTGTTCAGGATACTGCAGCAGTGAAAGTACAGCCTGCAGTCTGTGCTGCAAGTGTTTCCGGAAAGCTGGAAAATCTTCCGCCACCGACAACCGGGCCTGGAACTGAATGGTCTGAATACCCAAGTCCATCAATTCCGGTGCGATACCGGGATCCAGCCGATGGGCCACCGCTATATCTGAGCGGCCCCAGACACATTGCTCCACAATTTCGTCCACAAGCTGAGCAGCCACCAGCGGCACTCCCGGCAGTATCCGAACCTCCCTCATATCCATTTCCAACGTGGAACCGGATGGGGATTCGGGAATCCCAACTGAATTCTTGCTCATACTTCCCCCTTTTCATGACGAGTTGCCGATTCAGGTGCAATCGAACTCAAGCGCTTCACTACCAGCATGGTAATATCATCCGACTGGTCTTTTTGACCGGCAAAGGCTTTCACATCCTCAAAGACCCGTTTGATGAGGTTTTCAGCCGAACCCCGGGCATGTTGTCTTACCTTCCGGATTAGACGGTCCATCCCGTAAATTTCAGAACTGTCGTTAAATGCCTCGTTCACTCCATCCGTGTAGCAGTACAAGCCGCAACCTTCTTCCAAGACCACAGATTGTGTCGTGTATTCCGCTTCCGGCCAGGCGCCCAAAGCGATGCCGGATTTGGATTTCAACGGAATCACCTCATCCCCTTGAAGCAGGAGAGGGGGGTTGTGTCCGGCGTTGGTATAGTCCAGACGTCCCGTTTTCAGGTTCAGGATACCCAAAAAGACCGTCACGAACATGGAGCGGTTATTCCCTTCGGCCAATGCCCCGTTCACTTTTTCCATTATGTCCCCAGGCGATTGATCAGGACCGGCAGATGCTTTCAACAGTGTTTTCGCGACAGCCATATACAAGGAGGCGGGAACCCCTTTCCCGGACACATCCCCAACCACAAAACAGAAGCGTGAATCATCCAGGAAATAGAAATCATAGAAATCACCCCCCACTTCACGGGCCGGTTCAATCATTGCGAACAGATCCAGATCGTGCCGGGAAGGAAAGGGAGGAAACAATTTCGGCAGAATGCCCATCTGAATATCACGGGCTATTCGTAATTCCTGTGCCATCCGTTCCCGGGCAGTTGTGGTTTGGATTAGTTTCTCAATGTGCTCCTTCAGGGATTGCTGCATGGTTCGAAATGAATCCGCCAGCCGTTGCAACTCGACAGTGGAAAATCCCGGGGGGACCGGCACATCCAGATTCCCTTCCGAAACCCGTGCCGCCACATCGGACAGCTCATGAATCTCAACAGTGGCCTTTCGGGAAACCAGCACAAGGCCCCAAAGCGCCAACACTACCCCAAGAATGCTTACGATCAGCAGAATCCTTGTCAACTGACGGACAGGCTCAAACAATTCCCGTTCAGGAAGAAAAATACCCACCGACCATCCGGTTCCGCCTACCGGCTGATATACAACCCGGTATTGATCATGGCCTCCGAGACCGGAAACCGTTTTTTCACCGGACTTTCCCGCAATCATTTCGTTTCCCAGTGCCGCCAGGGAAGGGGAACCCAGTTTCTTCGCCAGTGAAAATACACTTTCTTTCATGACCCTGGATTCGTCCCGAAACACCAGGATCCGCCCCGTCTCCGAGAGTAAAACTGCAAAGCCCGTTTTCAAGACCCGGATGGATCGAACAATATCGCGAAGCCTTTTCAGTGAAATATCCGCCGTCGCGATTCCCAGCGCCTTCCCACCCGGTCCCATTACTGGAACCGAATACGTAGACATGAGAACCTCGCCGCCGCCCTTGTCAAAATAAGGTTCGCCCCACATGGCTTTCCCTGAGGTGAGAGGGTCTTTATACCATGGCATCTGGCGGTAGCGGTATTGAGGCGTGTCCAGACGGCGAAAACGGACAGTGTCACCTTCCCGGAATACATACATGCAGAATTCACCGGGAACACTTGCAAATGTCCCCGGTTCCAGTCCCAAAGCCATGCCATAAATATCGTCATTGAGCCGAATGTCCCGGGACAAGAGCTCCTGTACGGTGGATTTGTCTAACTGTTTTCCGGATAGGGACGAGGCCAGGGTTCGGGGAATGTCCGAGATCGGCTTCAGAATCAAGCGTATTTTAAGTACCGTGTTTCTGGTAAGGAGCTGTACCTGCTTATCTGTTTGTGCGGTTAATTCCCTGGACGCGGCCTGGTATACCACTGCCACAATAAACGCCAGAATTGGCAGAATTGCCAGCAATACATACTGAATCAAACGGCGTGACAATGTCTTTTTCACTTTGAAATTCCTCCATGTTCTTCAGAATACCATGTCAGGGTCAAGCAATTCCGGTTCCCATCCCTGCTGTATGTTACTTCATCCGTCACATCCCTCACCATCAGAATTCCCAGTCCTCCCGGATTCCGAACGTCAAGGGGAAGACCGGTATCCGGCAAGGCCCTCTCAAGGGGATTAAATGATATCCCATCGTCCACGATCCGAACCTCAAAACCCCGGTCCGAGGCACCGGCCCACACCACGACATCGCGCCCCCCGTCAGGATAGGCGTAGCGAATCACATTGGTCAATGCTTCTTCACAGGCCAGCTCCACATGAAACAGGCGATCATTGGGGAGACCTGCCTCCCTTCCATTGGCCAGAATCCACGAAAGCGCTTCCCGCAGGGTTTCCATCGCCGCGGGGAACCGGCGCTCAGCCATGGTCCCACCACCGGGATTGCCAGGGAAATCCAAGTATTGCCAAGTGTATATCTGAAGCTGAATTAAACAGTCTCATCATACGCATAGTCTATCAGTTGCTCCGCTTTCGGGCAAGCCCGGACCTGACTATGAATTATTTCACCATAAAGGGGAAGCTTCCCGGCCAGACAATACATCTTCGGGCAACGTTTCAGTTGGCTTGATTCAACAGAATGTAAAATTCATGTCATTGTGATATGATTTCCTAAATTGAATTTTGTTTTGAAAATGTCTTAATGAACGAAAAAGGGAGCAGTGCTTTTTTCGATCTATCATAAGGAGGGAATATGAAGAACCTGTTTATCGGATTGATTTTTCTCGTGGTCGGCATCGGGCTGGCATGGTGGGGGAAAGGCATGCTGAACGATGCCAAAGCATCAAAGAGCTGGCCCTCGGTTCAGGGAAGGGTAATGGAATCCAGTCTGGTCAGCTACAAGAGTACCAGCGGGAGTGGGTCAAAGAAACGAAAAACTACAATGTATAAACCACAGATTAAATATCAGTACACAGTCGATGGGAATAAACTGACTGGAAACAAAGTGTCCATGGGCGACTATGGGTCATCCAGCACAAGCCATGCGAAGAAGGTAATGAAAAAGTATCCGGTCGGAGCAACCGTAAAGGTGTTTTATGATCCCGAAGTTCCCGTGGATTCTGTTCTGGAACCGGGGGCCACACTAGTTTCCTATGTGCCGTTCGGGTTCGGACTGGTGTTTGCCATTATCGGCGGATTGACCTTTCTGGGTGGCATTTTCAGGGTGATACGAAAAATCTTCATGCTTGGCGTGTCCTGAACGTACTTTTCTGTCCTTCCGAACAGAATGGGGATCGGGACGCGTTTTCAGCCAGTCCATCAGTTTCCTGTTGACCAATACATAGTTGTAAATTGCAATCATTGCCGGATGCCATACGTGTTCCGCAAATGAACATGTTTGTCGGACCAGGAAGGTAAGATCGATGTGGACGTGGTCAGACCATTTTGGGGCCTGGAACGTGCGGTAGGGATGTGGCCGGAAAAGATAAGGGTCTAGCCGGGACTGTACGCCATCGGCATTCCATGACTGGGAGACCCGGTCCTGATCACAGCGATTTCATCTGAGCGATCGAAAAGCTGAAATTGCACACCTTGACAAGTGCATGGAATGCGGGGTCTGCGCACTCAATTGTCAGGTTGAAGCAATCTCCGTCC
>CBEUWV010000052.1:0-9475 GCA_965546895.1 uncultured bacterium | reverse complement strand
CATGGGCATCACCCCACCTACTGACAATTTCATGTTAGAAACAGGGGAAGCAACCCCAATACATTTCCGTTCACCCAGTAAGTCCATATCAGCGTAATTCAACCATACCAGGTGGGCTAGAAATGATTTGTCCGTAAGCACTCCCAGTTCATCCAGATATTCCGGCGGTCGTTTTCCGTGAGTTTTCAGACACTCTTCCACTTCGTGCAGGGTTTCCGACAGGTGAATATGAATGTAGGTGTCATATTTTGAAGCCATTTCCCCGGCAAAGCGCAATCCCTTTTCCGAAACCGTATAGATTGCATGGGGCCCCAGCGCAATTTGAATCCTGTCATTCCTGCCAAAATACCGGGCAAAAATGTCCTGAGTTCGCTTCTCATTTTCTTTCTGGCGCTTCTCATCAAACATGTCAATCATAACAGCAGAGAGGATTGCCCGAACCCCCATCTCTTCCACCGCCTGCCAGGCCGCGTCAAAATGCCAGTACATATCATTGAAAAGCGTTGTGCCCGTCTTTATCATCTCCAGGATTGCCAGCTTTGTACCCACATACACATCTTCTTCAGTAAATGTGTACTCTATGGGCCAGATTTTCTTCTCCAGCCATTCCATCAACGGCATATCATCCGCGTAGCCCCGGAACAGCGTCATAGCAGCGTGGGTATGCATGTTTGCAAAAGCGGGATAGAGAATCTTCCCCTCTCCATGGATAGTCTGATCCGCGTCATAGGGAATCTCTGCTGCAATTCTGGAAATTCTCCCATCCTGTATCAACACATCCACAGATTTCCGCGTAAAACAATGAATGGCACCTTTAATCAGCAGAGACATTGCAACAACTCCTCAAGAAAAGCATCCATTTCTGACTGGTTATGTTCCACAAGTTTATTGAAAGCGTCAAAGTCAAGCAGAGTTGGTGCTATACCATTGGCATAGTTGTCCACCATACAGACCGAGGCATATTCCAATTCCAGTTCGCATGCGATAGTTGCCTCTGATCCCAGTGTCATTCCCACAACATCCGCAAACTCCGCCATCAAACGGATTTCAGCCGGCGTTTCAAACCGCGGACCGGTAGTCTGCCAGTACACCACTTCCGGCAATGGGCCGTTCATACATTCGTTGACCTTCTTATTGATCTCCTGTGACATCACCGGTGTAATATGAATGCGGCTTTCCGTATCTATTGTTGGAATGTTATAAAACGAGATGAAATCCCGTACCATGCAGCAGGTACCCGGCGCAATTTCCCTTTTCAAGGAGCCCACCGAATTGATGGCAAGTACACGGTCAACCTTGCGCATTTTCACCGCTGACAGATTCGCCTCGTGATTGATTTTATGGGGCGGATCATTCTGAATACCGTGCCGTTGAATCAGCATGGCCTTCCCGGTGTAGTAAGCCGTAACCGGGCCGTAGGGAGTGCGGATGATTTCATTTTGGGTCTGTTGAAGCACCTTAGATTCAAAAAGGTTGCTTCCCCCGATGATGGCAATTTTCCTATCCACAAACAACCCCTATCATTTCCCGAATCAGTTTTACCGCCGTAATTGTCGAAATCCCGCTACTGTCAATATTGGGAGCCAGTTCCATAAAATCCACCGCAACTATCCTTCGTCCTTTGAACTGCGCCAGATCAGCCATCAGCTCATTAAAACTCAATCCACCGGGCTCCGGTGTGCCTGTTCCCGGAAATGCTGCCGGATCAAGGACATCCATGTCAATTGTGACATACAAAGGCGTCTCTTTGGGTAAATCCTTCAAAAACGTTTCCAACTTAGTCTTGAGAAATCCCTTCTCACTGGATAGTTGCCATTCTTCTTTAGTTCCGGACCGAATGTGGAACTGGTGCAATTGCTTTTCCGGCAAAAAATCCAACACCCGCCGCATAACCGTTGCATGGGAAAACCGCTCCCCCATGTAATCGTCCCGTAAATCCATGTGTGCGTCAAACTGAACGACATGCAGTTCCGGATTTCGTTTGAATGCGGCATGAATCAGCGGATATGAAATCAAATGCTCTCCACCGATCCCAAAGAGAATGCTCCCTTGATTAAAGATACTTTCCGCGTCTTCTTCCACTTCTGCCAACATCCTTTCCCTGGATCCGAATGGCAGGGAAATATCTCCGGCATCAAAGAAAGAAATCTCCTCAATATCCACATCAAAGCGGGGAGAATAGCTTTCAATTCCCTCTGAATGCACACGAATTTCCATTGGCCCGAAACGGGAACCGGGTTTGTAAGAGGCAGTACCATCATACGGATAACCCCGAACAACGATCTTGGCACCTTCCACGCTTGAACGTGAACCCATGAACCGCATCAGCGTACTTCCTGATGAACGAATTTCCGGACAGCATCCTCCTCGTACCCACTTTCAATGACACATTCCGCGTCAATACCGCCGCGCACATTGTACCTTGTGTATACACGGAGAAAATGAGGGGCCAGGAGTTCAGCAAGATGATCAAATATCAGTGAAGTCGCATCCTCCTGATAAATCCCAACGTTTCGAAAAGACATAAAATAGTATTTCAGTGATTTCAGCTCCACGAGGTGTCCGTCCGGAATATATCGAATTTCCACTCTTGCGATATCAGGTAGACCCGAATACGGGCACACGGCGGAAAATTCATCGGTGGTATACGATATCAACTGGGGGCGACCCTCATACTCAATTGCCTCCAGAAGCTCAGGCCGGATACTGGTTGTAGATTCAAATGGCAACGCCATTCCATCTGCTTTCGCCATAACTTTCCTCCCATCGCGTTTCCGCTTTACCATTTTAGGAGCAAGCAGGCCATTTGGCAACAAACAATCCTGACAACAGAAAGGAGAAAAGAAAAAGAATTTTCACCGCAGAGGGGGGGGGATGGCGCTGAGGGGGAGGAGCAGAAAGGGAATTATCGGTTAAATTGGGACCGGGAACCCGCACCGCATCCTACGTCGGCAGAACGGAAGCAAAAACGGACGAGTCACGGGGACAGCCATCTTGTTTATCCTTACGGTGTCGGAAAGTGCGTGCAGGTTCCGGCTAATCTTCAGAACCCTTCCATTTTTCGCGCAATTTCTGTCTATGTGTCTCCGTTCTGAATCGGGTTGTGTTCCCTTTCCCTTTCTTCTATTTCTCTCAGCAGAATTTCAGTGTAACCTGAACGGAAATCGGGATATTGAAATCGAAATCCCGAGGACAACAATCGCGCTGAGGAAACCCGTTTATTCCCACCTCTCACTGTGACAGTATCATCCCCCCCAATTTCAGAAGGAAGTTCCACGCTCAGTTGTTTCGCAATCCATCCAATAACCTCCCGGTAGGATGCCGGATATTCGTCCACTACATTGTAGATCGTGTGGTCAGCCTTTCTTGTCAAGAGATGAAGAATAGCCGCCGCACCGTCGTCCCGGTATATTCGGTTCGTGTACCTTGAATCCTCCTTAACAGTCAAATCCCCGCCTCTCACCAGCCGAACCAGCCTGTCCCGGCCGGGGCCGTAAATGCCGCCAAAACGAAGAATCAGTGGCAGAGAGCAATTCGCCTTAACGATTGTCTCCCCTTCCAGCATAATTTTTCCACTGAAATTCAATGGAGTTGTTTCAGAGTCTTCATTCACCCACTCACCATTTTGTTGCCCATATACCCCAGTACTGGACACAAATACAGTCCGGCAGATCTCCTTCGTTTTTCCTTTCACCGCATCAAGGAGGTTCCGTGTCCCGTCCACGTAAGTGCTTCTGTAAGTTCTTTCGGAAAAGCCTCCCGCCGATGCACAAAACACAACCGCATCCAGAGCCTCCGGCAAGTTCTTCAAACTGTGGAGATCCCGCAAGTCTCCTCTGATTCCGTCAATTCCATCCGGCAGAAGAGCCGGATTCCGCCTCATTCCAAATGCGGTGTGCCCCTGTTTTGCCAGCAATTGTCCGAAGACGGTCCCCACATAACCGCAACCTGCAATCAGTACTCTCATATCGAAGTTCCCTCTTTTTTTTCAGTAGCTTCAGTCTTATAGATCACAGAATTTATTACCATGATTAACCCCTCATAACACTGACTGATTTGCACTTTTAGTATAGCATGAGACCAAAATAGCGGACTCACTCAATCTTATTGGGTCCCAATTCTTATCCCGGAGAGGAAGGTTCACTGCGCGATTTTATGTTATCGTTACACATTTTTTTAGCATTCACACCTCTCATGGGGCCTGCGAGCTTGACCGGAAGGAGGGGATTTGGGAAAATGAGTGGTCAGAAGAATACACATCAAATAAAAGGAGCATCATGGAAAAATTGAACTGGTATTATCCGGAAGATTTGAGCGAAGCGGCACGCTTAGTCAGTGATGGCAACAAAGCCCCTCACAGCGGTGGAACGGCCTTGATCAGACGGGGGTTTCGGGGCATTCAAGGCATCGTTGATTTATCTCGGCTTCCAATGGGAGAAATTAAAATCCAACCCGAAAGCATTCAAATCGGAGCGATGTGCAGCTATGACGATATTATCCGGTCAATTCAGGAGGTTTTCCCCCACCATATCCTGGTTCAATCTCTGATGAATTCCGCATCTACTCCCCTTCGGAATCGAATCACCGCCGGGGGTAGTGTGGCCGCGTTCCCGGCCTGGTCCGATTTTATCGGGCCCCTTCTACTGCTGAACGCAGAAGTCGAGCTCATTGGCCGTGGCGCAGGGGATTTATTCTATTCAGGATTATCTGACACAGAAGGAATTGCGGGCCGGATCACTTATCACCCGGATTTATGCTGAGAATTATTCGCATGTGGGCTTACACCACAGGGAGACCCGGACGCAGGTAGATTATCCAGCCTTTACCATCACAATTACGGCAGCAGCAAATCCGGAATCATTCCAGGATCTTCGCATTGTTGTAGTGGGCAGCAAAGACAGGTTTCACAGAACAAAAAGGCTGGAAAACGAACTGGAAGGTAAGCCGTTCACTCACCTCCATTCGATTAACATCAAAGATTTCTTAGAGTTTAATTTCCCCAATCGAAAACACGGAAGCAGTGAATACCTGCGGCACACTGCTCAGGTAGCTTTGAACCGAATGCTTGCAGAGATCGCGGAGAAAAAGTCATGAAAACAAAATTAACTGTAAATGGAAAATTGATTACGGCTCAGTTTTCTCCCAGTGACAGACTCTTAGATTTACTTAGAAAACAGGGATTTACCGAAGTTAAAGAAGGCTGCCGAGATGGAGAATGCGGAGCCTGCGTGGTATTGTTCAACGGAAAACTCGTAAACTCGTGTCAGGTGCTCGCGGCATCTGCCATGGATGCTGAAGTAATTACAGTCAAAGGTCTGAGTCATGAAAGCGCCACCCCAATCCAGGAAGCCTTTGTGGATTCAGGGGCAGTGCAGTGCGGATTTTGTACACCGGGAATGATTCTTGCGACCTATGCTCTATTACGGGGAAACCCGGACCCGGATGAGGGACATATCCGTCGAGCACTGGACGGGAATCTCTGTCGGTGTACCGGATATGTGAAAATTGTTGAAGCGGTAAAACTTGCCGCTCAGAGGGTCGGGCGCCATGAATAAGAAGTTCAATACTGTTGGGAAATCGGTTCGAAAGATAGACTCCTTGTCTCTTGCAAAGGGAAACGCGAGATTCACAGACGATTTTCCACTTAAAGATGCCCTGCATATTTCCATTCTGTATTCTCCCCATGCCCACGCAAAAATACTTTCCGTTGATACATCAGACGCACTGGCAATTCCCGGCGTCGTCCAGATTTTCCACAATGGAAATGTTCCCCGAGTTCTCCATACAACTGCTGGACAAGGCTATCCCGAGCCCTCAGCCTACGATTCTGTGATGTTTGACACAACAATGCGTTTTGTAGGTGATCGCGTAGCTGCTGTGGCAGCGGAAACCAAGGAGGCCGCCGAAGAAGCGGTGAACGCAATCAAAGTAGAATACCAGGAACTGGAACCATTGTTTGATCCGGAAAAATCAATGAGTCCCGATGCGCCGCGTCTCCATGGAGACGACGCAAGGATGCCCATTCCTGTTCGTTACGACCCTTCACGGAACCTCGCGGCCCAGGTAGAAATCAAGTTCGGCGATCTGGACAAGGGTTTCGAAGAGGCCGATTTTGTGTTGAAAGATACCTTTCACACCCAGTATGCTGCTCATTGTGCCATCGAACCCCATACCTCCGCCGCTTATCTCGACGAGCGGGGACGCCTGGTAATTATTACCGCAACGCAGGTCCCCTTTCACGCCAGGCGGATTGTCAGCCGCGTCCTGGACATTCCCATCCGGGATATCCGGGTCATCAAACCGAGAATCGGGGGTGGATTTGGTGGAAAACAGGAGGTATTTCTGGAACAACTGGTCGGGTTAACCACATGGTCAACCGGAAGGCCTTCCAAAATTGTTCTCACTAGGCCGGAGGTCTTTGTTTCTTCCAGAACCCGCCACCCCATGCGGGTTACATTGAAAACAGGCGTCAAGGCAGACGGGGAAATCACGGCTCTGGAAATGGACGCATTGATGAACAACGGGGCATACGGTTCCCATGCTCTCACAGTACTCTCCAATGGCGGTTCCAAGGTGCTGCCCCTTTTCAACAAGATTCAGAACATCCGTTTCATCGGGCATACTGTCTACACAAATCTTCCGGTGGGTGGCGCATATCGTGGTTACGGTGCTTCCCAGACCTATTTCGGCCTCAACCAGCACCTTGATATGATTGCCAGAAAAACCGGGCAGGATTTGATCTCCTTCATTAAGAAATGGCACATCAAACAGGGCGAAACATCCCCAGTCTTCCAGGCTCTCGGTGAAGGAAAAGAGGGTGTCGCACAAGTCATCAAGTCCTGTGGGCTTGATGAATGCCTCGACAGAGGAGCAACCGCCATCGGTTGGTATGAAAAAAGAAACAAGCGTTTGAAGAGCAGCCCGGGCAAGGTCCGGGGTGTCGGGCTCTCCGTCTCCATGCAGGGCTCGGGTATTCCAAAGATTGACATGGGCAGTGCTGCAATGAAAATGAATGAGGATGGCTCGTTCAACCTATACGTGGGCGCGACAGACCTCGGCACCGGGTCCGACACCATCCTGGCCCAGATTGCAGCGGAAAAACTGGATGTTCCAGTAGAACAGATTATCGTGCTCTCATCCGACACGGACCTGACACCCTTCGATGTAGGTGCCTATGCCTCCTCAACTACTTATATTTCGGGTGCTGCTGTAAAGAAATGTGCCGCCAAGGTACGGACTCAGATTATCGGTGTGGCAGCAAAGATGCTGGATGTGGACATGGCCGGTCTCACCACAGAAAATAGCCGGGTTTTTCATAAGGAAAGTGGTAAAGTCGTCAGCTACAGTGATATTTGCACCTATGCCATGTATTCCAACGACCAGTTCCAGATTCAGGCAAGCGCATCGAATATCTCCCCTGAATCTCCACCCCCGTTCATCGCCCAGTTCGCGGAAGTAGAAGTGGACACACTGACAGGAAAAATTCAGGTGCTGAAATTCGTATCGGCAGTGGACTGCGGTCAGCCCATCAACCCCGCCCTTGCGGAAGGACAGGTGGAAGGCGCGGTAGTTAATGGGCTATCTTACGCTTTAACTGAGGATTATCTGTTTGATTCAAAGGGGCGAATGACAAATCCAAGATTCTGGGATTTCAAAATTTTTACTGCCAGAGATTTACCTGAAATGGAAACCATTCTGGTTTCTTCTTACGAGGAAACGGGTCCCTACGGCGCAAAATCTGTAGGGGAAATCGCCATCAACGGCCCCATTCCCGCAATTGCCAATGCAGTTTTTGATGCCACCGGCGTGCGTCTGTATGAGACCCCGTTCACCCCGGAGCGCGTATGGAAAAGGCTCAAAGAATCAAACCTTTCAGGAAGCTGACGCAATCGACTAATAGCAGTTCTTACTGCAGAAATATAGAGAGGAGCAGACATGACAGACCGGATGCACCCGTTTTCACTTCGTAAATTACTATTATGGATTGTTTCTGAATACGCTGAACACCGAACCGTTCTGGGTCTCCCTGAATCACGTTTTATCCGGAACGCAGATGTAAAACCGGTCTTTTTTTTCGGGGAGGAGTGCGCCCTGCCACTTGGTCCGGCAGCCGGTCCCCATACCCAGCTTGCAGAGAACATCGTAAGCGCCTATCTCACAGGTGGACGATTTTTTGAGTTGAAAACCGTTCAGAAGCTCGATGAGTTGGAATTTGAAAAACCCTGCATTGATGCCCTTGACGAAGGATACAACACCGAATGGTCCACTGAACTTTCTCTGGAACAGGCTTACGCGGAGTATGTTCATGGGTGGGTGCTTCTCCATGCGGTAAAAACGCTATTTGATATGGACTCACCGGACAATCCAGGCTTCATCTTTAACATGAGTGTGGGCTACGATCTGGCAGGCATTAAAACCGACAGAATGCAGAATTTCATTGATAACTTAATGGATGCTTCCAATCATCCTGTTTTTCTCAATGCCATTGAAGATCTGAAAGCTTTTGCAGCTGATGAAAAAGCCTGGACCAATGCCCCCGATAAATTGAAAAAGAGAATCCGCAAGCTGGGGGACATTGCCGATACCATCCGTCCGGACATCTCCCGTTCCGTGACCCTCTCCACCATGCACGGCTGTCCTCCAGATGAAATTGAATCTATCTGCCGCTATCTACTAACAGAAAAGGGCCTTCACACATACGTAAAACTGAACCCCACTCTTCTTGGATATGACGAAGTAGCTTCCACCTTCCAATATCTGGGTTTCAAAGACATTGTACTGGATCCCCTTTCTTTCGAAAACGACCTTCAATATCAAGATGCGGTTCCCATGCTGAAACGGCTTCAGGTAGTGGCAGCGGAAAAAGGCCTCAGCTTTGGTGTAAAACTTTCCAACACCCTTGGCGTCAAGAACACAAAGAACCGACTGCCCGGTGATGAAATGTACATGTCCGGTCGTTCACTTTTCCCCCTCACCATGATGTTATCCGAAAAACTGGCGATGGAATTTGAAGGGAAATTGCCCATTTCTTACTCCGGCGGCGCAAACCAGGGAAATGTAGTGGATATTTTATCCACTGGCATTCGTCCGGTTACAGTCGCTACCGAGCTTTTGAAGCCCGGTGGATACCTGCGGCTGGCCGCCATGGCTGTGGAAATTTCCAAAAGTGGCCTCCAATGGCGGAAAAACGTCCAACCAACTGCGGTTCAGGATTTGGCAGATGAGGCGTTTGACAACCTGAATTACGATCGGCTCTGGCGGGAACCGGGAACAGTCAGCGTTCCCGACAAACTTCCCCTTCTCGATTGCTTTATTGCGCCCTGCAAGGTAGCCTGCCCCATCCACCAGGATGTCCCCGAATATATCCATCTCGTTGGAAAAAGACAATACGCGGAAGCACTTCGACTCATTTACACGAAAAATGCCCTTCCACATGTTACCGCCTACATCTGTGATCATCAGTGCATGTTCCATT
>CBEUWV010000051.1:0-9498 GCA_965546895.1 uncultured bacterium | reverse complement strand
GCGGGGGATCTTCTCGGGGCACGGCAAAGTGGTCACATAAATTCTGTGGGGTTTGAGCTGTATCTGAAAATGCTGGAAGATGCAGTCAGAAAGCTCAAAAAGCTGGATGAGGAAGTTGAAGAAGAAACCGTTCTTGAAATCGGTCAATGGGGGCATATCTCCTCTCAATACATCGAAAGCAGTTCGGTTCGACTGTCCTTTTATCGACGGATGAACATCGCCACCCGTGCGGAAAAACTGAAGCAGGCAGTAGACGAGATGGTGGATCGTTTCGGAACTCCACCGCCTGCCGTGCTGGCATTGATCTCGGGCCACCGTGTACGCCTGATTGCGAGGAAACTCGGGATACTGGCTATTTCATTCAAGGGAAATGTCTGCACGGTAAGCCCTGGAGAACACCACTCACTTGATGTAGAAAAATTGATTACTGTTCTGCAGAAAATACCAGGCGCCAGGCTCGACTCCAGCGGTTTTTTCCAGGTCAGAAAAGCTGCTGCTGAAAATATAGAAGCGTTTATTTCTCGTATTGGAGAACTTCTCCTTTCCGTTTCATGAACACTCTTTTTCTTTCTTCTAAGTTTCCCGCCCCGAAAGCTACTGCCGGATCAAGAGAGACACCAGTGGCAAACATTGCAAAATATTTCAAACTGTTGACGTTCTCTAAATCCGTGCTACAATACCATCTGAATTAGTCTTAACGGAGGCCGGGTTGGTTTTTTTCAATTATTCCACCATGCAAATGGTGATTAAGGTCGTTTATTACGGCCCCGGTCTATGCGGAAAAACAACGAATCTCGAGTATATTTATTCCAAGACCGCTTCCAATTCCCGTGGTGAAATGGTGAGCCTTGAAACAGAAACAGATAGAACTCTCTTCTTTGACCTGCTTCCCATTGATGTGGGTATCATTGGCGGTTTCAAGACCCGTTTTCAACTCTATACTGTACCCGGTCAGGTTTTTTACAATTCAACCCGAAAACTTGTATTGAAGGGCGTGGATGGCATTATTTTTGTAGCAGACTCTCAGACACCCATGCTGGACGCAAACCTGGAAAGCTATGAAAACATGAAAGAGAATTTAAGGGAACTGGATGTTGATATTCATTCCATCCCCATCGTTCTCCAGTACAATAAAAGGGACCTGAAGAACATTGTCTCTCAGGAGGAACTCAACGCAAAGTTGAATGTGGATGGCCTTCCGTTCGTTGAATCTTCCGCCATCAACGGTAAAGGTGTTTTTGATACATTAAAGCTGGCATCCAAACACACATTACTCTCTGTCAAAAAAAAGATGGCCGCACCTCCTCAAAAGGAACCAGCAGCGTCAGCACCCGCTTCGGTGGCAAAGGAATCCCCCTCCATGCCACCCCTGGAACGGGAAAGCGCTCCAGGGCCTGTTCAAATGGAAGAAAAGGAAGCTTCAAAGGAGCCCATTGGTGAAGTACCCGCCGCCTATTCAGAGCAGAAATCAGAGAGTGGTGCCAGTGCCGCACCAGTCAACACACCAGCCGACGTCCCGGCCCCATCACGGGAGTCGGAGACCAAACCACAACATATTTCCGCTGCTCCTCAATTGACCGTGGACGACCTCTTGGATGAACCGGAAGAGCCAAAGAAGAAAAAGAAAATTGCAACTTCAATGGATGTGGATGATCTTCTCAGTGGTCTTGTACCATCCAAGCAGACTTTCATAAAGAAAATGACCTTCCCCTACAAACCGGAAGAGTTTAAACAGATCAGCAAGGCTAATATCATCATTGAATTCAAAGATGAATCCGGAGACGTAATAGACATGCAGCAATTTACCACACAATTAAACAAGAAAGGCAGCACCAGAAAAGCCCTGATGAAGCTGTTAATTGACCTGGAGTCATGAAAACCCTCTTTCTCCTTCCCTTGCTTCTCCTCCAGTTTCCGGATTCGTTCATAAAAATGGACTCTTTTCAGGTCTCTTTTGAACAGAGCACCGTTAGCCCGTTGTTCCCGGAAATCAAAGATTCCGGCATTCTGTCAATCAGCGGTTGCCGGTTCCGGTTTGAATACACCACAAACGAAAAACGAATCACAATCGGGGACTGCCGGAATATTTACCAGTTTTCCGAAGGAGAATCCAAACCAATGATACTCAAATGGGAGGAGATTAAATCCAATCCCTTTCTGCAGCTTCTGATCAACAGGGAATCAATCAAGACAGAGTTTGTAATCAAGAAACTCTCCAACTCCCCTCCCACGTATCGCCTGGTCCCCCGAAAACAGGCACAGGATATGCCATTCACAATGTTGAAACTTACCCTGGACAAATCAGCGGTTCAACCGGTTAAAATTGAGATTATTGATGAAACCGACCAGGTTATCACCTATGAGTTCTCCGGCTTTCGTGCCGGTCTGTCACTATCCCCACAATTGTTTGACCCGGAGGGAGTAAAATGAAACATGCCCTTTTTCTAACCTTGCTTTTGATAGCAACATCTGTAAATGCCGTTGAAATCAAAGGAAATGTGTCCAATGAAGCCGGGGAACCGGTTGCTCATTCACCTGTGTTTCTGGTAATGAAACGCGTTGTTTTCAATATTCGCAGCTTGAAATACGAAGAAGTGGAAAGTAAAACAGTTGCCACAGAAACGGACGCCCACGGACTTTATGTGGAAACAGTTGACATTGACCATTATTTCAACCGGTTCTACCTATATTTCCATGGGGAAGGCTTTGATTTCGCTCAATTTCTCAGGCCGGAACCGGAAGACATCACTAAGCAGGTAAGAAGGGGGACTGAAGTTGTGTTTAACCGTGTGTTAAAGACCAACCCGCTGTGGAGTGATCTGCAAATTGTACTGAAAGCCCTGAATCCAGAATCTGAGCGGTATAAAATTCTCAGAAAATATGGATTTCCTGAAAAAAGGGAACAGCGTCAGGATGGTTCCGAAAAGTGGTATTATTTTGATCTGGATAAGGAATTTATAGTCGGCGCGCCTGAAAAAGAGAATACGAACTGACCGGGGCAAACATCAGCAGGCTTCTACCCCCTGGAGAACATAGAATATGACATCTCAATTGAACGACAGCCAGCGAATGGCAGTTGCCTGTACCAAAGGACCACTATTAGTAGTTGCTGGCGCCGGAAGCGGGAAAACGAAGGTCATTACCTCCAAAATTGCACACCTGATCCGTGAGAAATTTGTTCCGGAGCATCACATCCTGGCAGTGACTTTCACAAACAAAGCCGCAGGAGAAATGAGACATCGGGCAATGGCAATGCTGGGTCGGTCCCATCTGGGGACCACAATTTCCACATTCCATTCTCTATGTCTCCGAATTCTACGCAGAGAAGCAGTGATTCTAGGCTACAGCAGCGACTTCTCAGTGTGTGATTCTGCAGACGCATTGTCGCTGATAAAGCGGATAATTTCTGAAAGCGGCAGAAAAAACCAGAAGGAGTATGCACCCAAAAAGGTACAAGGATTGATTTCCGCCCTTAAAAATGATTGTGTCAGTGAACGAAAACTGGAACAACTTCCCGCCCTTAACGAGATTCTGCACCAATATGATGCAGCACTTCGAGAAAATGATTTGATGGATTTCGACGACCTTTTATTGAACACAGTCAGCATTTTTCAGCAGAATCCGTCTATCTTGTCCTACTATCAGTCACAGTTTCCGTACATCCTTGTGGATGAGTTTCAGGACACCAACGCAACTCAGTACCGCCTGATCCGCCTCCTCTCAGAGTCAGCCGTTCATATCTGCGCTGTGGGAGACGAAGATCAGTCAATTTATGGATGGCGCGGTGCCGATTTTGAGAATATCCTCAAATTCCCAAGGGATTTCGAAGATTGTCAGGTAATCAAACTTGAGGAAAACTATCGGTCCACGCAACAAATCCTGGACATCGCAAATGCCGTCATCTCCCACAACTCAATGAGAAACCCGAAAGCCCTGCGTTCAGATATTCATACAGATGGTGACTATGCTCTGTTTGAGGCGCCCGCCCCACGGGAGGAAGGGATGTTTATCGCAAAACAGGTGCAGGCACTGCTGCAGCAGAAAATCCAGCTAAAAGACATTGCCGTGTTGTATAGAGCCAATTACCTGTCCCGAATGCTGGAAGATGCATTTCGCAGGAGAAATATTCCATACCGGATTGTCGGCGGATACAAATTCTATGAACGAAAGGAGGTTAAAGACATTCTGGGTTACCTGCGCGTGATTCGAAATCCATCAGATAATCTATCACTGAGGCGAATCATTAATGTTCCCCGCCGGAAAATAGGCCCTGCGACCGTTGAAAAACTTGAATCCATCCATTCCACACTTTTCAAAGCAATGGAAACTCTGCCGGATCGCTTTCCAAGAAAAAAAGAACTGGATGAACTGCACAATATCATCGAAACCTTTCGGAAAAGAGAAGACTTTGGACCGGAATTTCTCCGGGATCTCATTGAAAGAATCGGCTATATTGAAATGCTTAAAGCCGAAGAGAATTCTCTGGAAGCAGAAACACGCATGGAAAATCTTTCAGAACTGGTTACGGTTGTGAATGACTATTTTTCCACTGAAAAAAATCCGTCACTGAATGGATTTTTGGACACCGTTTCTCTCCTCTCTGACACGGACGAACTGGAGGATGACGACCGTGTAAACCTCATGACAATCCATTGCGCCAAGGGATTGGAATTTGATTCTGTTTTTGTTTGCGGGCTGGAAGAAGGGACCTTCCCCAACCAACGGACAATGGGCTCCAGCAGGGAGCTGGAAGAGGAACGCAGATTGATGTATGTGGCCGTAACACGGGCAAAACATAATCTCTACCTCTCGTTTTCGAGGGAAAGGGGCTGGAAATGGGATATGAACCGTAAAAAAATGTCCCGGTTCCTGCGGGAAATACCGGTGGAACTGTTAACCATTAATAGGCCCGCCTTACCATCATCGAATTCCAGATTGCTCACTGCAGCCCACTACAGACCCCTTCCATCATCCCAACCCGATGAAAATCTCAGCGCCAACCCATTCCCAGTCCACAAAGGCAGTATTGTGACTCACCATACATATGGCGATGGAACTGTGTTAAATGTTGTCAATGGCGACCGAATGGTGGTAAAATTCAAGTCAGCAGGAATCAAGGTATTAAGCAGCAAGGCGATTCAGTTAAGAAAAGACTGATTTTCTTTTCCGGGATCGTCTCAAAGGCAAAGTGCCACATTTTGAATAGTTCCAGTGCCGTTCAAGAACTGCGTGCCTTTGATTCAGGGACCTGCTATCCGTCGTGCACGGATCGGCGCATTTTAAATTGTGCAGAATCGGTTTCATGTCCGGTCTTTACAATGTCTATTTTGCGGGCACCGACAGAAGTTGAGAAAAAATAATGGAGTTTTTAATGGTTGAAGTTCAGACAATTCCCATGGGTCCATTCCAAGTCAATTGTCACATCCTGATTGACAGAGGAGCCAATGAATTTGTGGTCATTGATGCCCCGATGATGACACCGGTTTTCGACGAGCTTATGAACTCAGGCCTTCGAGCAAAAATAATACTCTTGACCCATGCCCATATTGATCATATAGCGGCACTGAATCCGCTGAAGCAAAAACTCAACTGTCCGGTTGCGCTTCATGAAAAAGACCGGTTTCTGTTAGACCATGTGAGTGGTAATCCGTTTCAGGAGATGCTCCAGGCCAGTGTTCCGCCCCACCCCGACCAATGGCTGACAGAAGATTTCCAGCCCCTGCTGGGGACAGATTCCATCCAGGTAATTCACACCCCCGGGCACACTCCGGGGAGTGTCAGTTTTTACATACCAGATACCGGCGTCTTTACCGGAGACGCGCTATTTCTGGAAAGTGTTGGAAGAACCGACTTACCGGGTGGTGACACGGAAGTCCTGATGGCCTCGATTCAAAATAAACTGTTTGCGTTGGCCGACAACACGCAAGTTTTTCCCGGGCATGGACCCAAAACAACAATCGGTCACGAAAGAAAATTCAATCCGTTTGTCAGACATCCATAATAAAGGAGTAAACATGAAAAAGGGCGTTGAGAGAAGAAAGTATCCCAGGGCGTATTTCACAGTCAAGGATGGAATTACCGGGCTGTTCGAACTTCCCGGTCCAGAGAAATTCAACATGTCAACAAACATTCTCAGCCTCAGCGAAGGGGGAATCAGTTTCATTGGCCAGAAAGAAGCGATGGAAAACGTGAAGACGGAAGATGGGATCCTGCTGGTGAGAGTCTTTGAGCCGGCAGAACTTCACTTTCTAAATAATGTATTTATCCATGTTTGTCACACCATTGATGAGCCGGATATGGGACATGTACTCTGTGGCTGCCGCTTTGCTAATCTCTCAGAGGAACAGAAAAAAGAATTAGGAACGTTTGTTAAAAACAGGTTGGGCAGCTTAAAATAGGCCAAACTGTGAAAGACTCTCCTGAAGCATGGCGGCGGTAAATGGCTTCAGGATGAGCCCATCCGCCACGTCTTTTTGAATATGTTTCGGGTGCATTCCGGTCAGAAACACAATTGGGAATTTTCTCAGACCCTCCGATTCCAGTTCCTCAATGAACTGGTAGCCGCTCTTTTCCGGCATCATAATATCCAGGAAACAACACGAAACGGGGTTATTTCTAACAATGTCAAGACCCGCGTCAGTCGATTCGGCTGATAGTATTTTGAAACCAAAGGACGAGAGCAATCTGCCCATGATGTCCAGAACAAAATGTTCATCATCAACTACAAGTACACTTACACTTGTATGGGAAGAGTGAATTGGATGAGCCTTCTCTTTTTTATATAGTTCCTCAGCCAGACGTCTTTGCACAGCTTCACGAATACGTTTGTTCTCCTGCATCAACCCTTTAAATCGTTCGTACCCCGGCAAACCGGGTGGAATTCGATCTGGTCCATCATGAGTATCTACCGCAAAATAAAGTTGGTCTCCTTCCTGACGAATAACCAGTTTCATGTGAGGATATGACCGGTTACCCAATCGAGCCGAGACAATTCCCTCAGCTGGAGATTCTATCCCCTCGACTGTAAAAAGTTCCGAAAACGTCTTCACTTCAGAAATGGATTTCGCCAGGTTGGCAGCAGGCCCGGGAAGGTCCACCCCCGCATACGCCTCATCAATGAATATCTGTAAGGCCTTTTTCAGAGATTTCACTGTTGATCCTTTTCCATGGGGAGTTGTACACGTACGGTGGTACCCAGACCCGGTCCATCACTTGACACATCCATGTTGCCACCAACATTCCGTGCCATTTCCCTGCATATTGTTAACCCCATGCCAAGTCCTCGAAGAGGATGGCTCTGATAATGTTCAATATCCACAAGCTGAGTCAAAGGGTTGTACACGTCATTCAGGTATTTCGAATCAATTCCTATTCCGGTATCCCGGATTTCAATCACAACATTTTCTTCAACTTTATTGCAGGTAATATCGACATTCCCTCCCGGCATGTTGAAAATAATAGCGTTTTTCACCACATGATCCACCATTTCCCTGAGATAAGCGCCGTCCAGAGAAACCGTCAGTGCAGGTTCACAGGTAATGCTCACGGTAAGGGATTTGTCACGGATAAATGGTTCCCGGTCTTTGATCAGCTTATCCAGGACATCTGATACCGGGACAATGTGACCCGACCGCAGGTTAAACCTTAATTGATTCAACCGGCTGATTTCATTTATTAAAAGCGAAATACGCTGGGCACCAGCCATTATTTTGTCCAGCATATCTGCATCTTCCACGGTCAAACGTTCTCCCGCCTGAATTCTCAGACATTCCGCGTAGCCCGCCACTGCAGTAAGCGGTGTTTTAATTTCATGGGACAACAGATCCGTAAAATCGGCCCGCAGCTGATTTAATCTCTTCAGTCTTTTTTTTGCTGTTTTGGTAGCTCGATACAGGTGGCGGATCACTCCCGTCTGCTTCTCCAGTTTCTGGTTCACACGGGTCAGTTCTCCTACCTGCTCTTCCAACTGTTGAACAATTTCAACCGTAACCCGTTTCAATGAAGATGCCTTTCTTCCGTCACGGGGCCGCCTGGAAGTAACTTCCCGATGCAGGTGGCTATCCAGAATTTCGTTCAGATTCTGTTTTTTGAAGGGTTTGGGTAAAAAATCATCACACCAGCTCAGAACTTTCTCCCTTGTGTCCACTCCCACATCAGAAGTCATTCCCACAATTTTCGTATCTTTCAGTCCGGGAATGTTTTTCAGTCTCACGGATGCCGCATAGCCGCTGAGATACGGCAATATAATATCCATAAAGATCAGATCCGGTACCAGCTCAATTGCTGATTTAATACCTGAAATCCCATCTGACGCCTGGTGAATCTGCACTGGATCCTTTATCAATTTGCGCAAGGACTCAGTCAATTCCGTCCGCATGGCTTCTGAATCATCAATGACAAGAATCTTCTTCAATCACAATCTCCCGCAGTTCTTCTCCCAGAACTGTGAATCGTCCAATAAAGAGCTTGCCCTGAACCATATCCCGTAACTGGTCCAGAAAGCGATCTCCCCATTCTATTACAACAATGGCATTTTCGTTCAAAGCATCATCCAGTTCCTCAAAAAAAATATCACCGCCATCCGGGACGCGATAAAAGTCCACGTGAACCAGGGCGGGTGTTCCCGGATAAATGTTCATCAGCGTGAAAGTTGGGCTTGAAACTATCTCTGGGTCAATGCCCATGGCTGTTGCAAGACCCCGGGTAAAGGTCGTTTTCCCGGCCCCGAGATCTCCTGTCAGAATCAGGGTATCTCCCGGAGAAAGGCCTTCTCTAACCTGACGGGCCAGCAATTCCGTTTCTTCTGCATTTCCTGTTTTAACAATCATTCAGTTTGTTCCAGTATCTTCCTGAGAGCTCCCGGTATCGAGTCCAGAATTGCCGGTGCCGTAACACCCCGCAGGGTCAGTTTCTCTCCAGCTAACTCTCCCGCCAGGCCATGTATGTAGACTCCACAGATTGCGGCATCTACCGGTGACATTCCCTGACCAAGAAACGAAGCAACAATGCCGGACAATACATCACCACTCCCAGCCGTTGCCAAGCCGACGTTGCCTGTTGGATTTACATAAGCATTCCCATCCGGTGCTCCAATCACTGTTCGATGTCCCTTCAGCACCGTTACCGCTCCTGTCCGAATTGCAGTCTGAACCGCAAAACCAACGCTATCCATCTGGACTTCAGAAACAGTTGTTCCATGTAAGGCCGCCATTTCCCCGGGATGCGGTGTTAAAATTGCCGTACGACCCTCCAGCATATTGGCCAATTCATCTAAATTGAACATTCTGAATATATCCGCGTCCAGAACTGCAGAAATTTTGGAAACGGAAAGAAGTTTCTTTATTGCACTATGGGCGGAACTTGTTGTCCCGAAGCCCGGGCCGGCAAGCAGGACATCCTTTCCTTCCAGCACTTCGCGAAGAACCGCCGGGGAATATGGCTCGTTTGTACTGAAAAACATCAATTCCGGTGCCATGGACCCCACAATCTGATAGTTAT
>CBEUWV010000050.1:0-9616 GCA_965546895.1 uncultured bacterium | reverse complement strand
CTGGACGATATAATTCAGATCAGAAATCCTGTTGGAAGGAAAGGGAAGAGACATCAGAGCATAAAGGTTCTGGGCAAATCAGGTGATGATTGGATAGTCCAGTATTTGGTATTTCCAGACTCGGCCACAATCTCCAGGCGAGGCCCTCTGGCTCTCAGTTTGTCTGTGGGAGTTTCAAATTCAGACTTTTCCCAATACACAGAGCTGTATTATAAAGAGGGGAAGAGTTATCCACAAATGGCTATGTCTGCAGATTCGTATCTATGCCGGGTCAAAGGAAAGTATTTTGTGGTGATTCTCAATGCCGGGAACTTTGACCCTGAATCCGGGATCATGAATGTTGCCGTTGTTGACGTACAACAGAGGTCCACAAAAAACATTCCGGTTCGGATTCCTGAGAAATTCACTGAGTTTCAGGTATTGGATAACAACGTAGATATGAGGGAACGGCTCAAGCTCAGTAAATTCAAATTTGTACCGTGGGGAGCGAGGTTTCAGGGGCTGGATGGAAATTTCTATTTTTGCTATTACCACTATTATCCGGATCAGAGATTTGACATTTTGTTCTCCATACTGGATCTTTCAAAGGGAAAGGTGAAGCAGTTTGAACAGAAAAAAAGCTCCATGAAGCCAATTATGGCTGACAGTCGTCAAATTGCCTATGTCAAATACTATGAAAGAAAAGATGCGTGTGATTTGATCGTTGTCAAAAAGACAGCTCTGATGAATTGATTAAAAGAAGAGGATGCGATACCCAAACAACGAGCGCATCCTCTTCTTTTCTTGTTTGTTTCTGGAAGGGAGGTATTGTTTTGAAGCGTTTCTGTCTCATGATCGTGTTGACACTTCTGTTTATGGCAGGAAAATGCAAGGCAGAGGAGTTAAGACTGGATGTAGATCGTTTTAATCAGCAGGTTAAATTGTTTGAAGTGGGCCGGATCATCTACATGCCTGAAATGCGTATATTGTTTTACTATGCTCCCAAACTTTATGAATCTGGTGTTATTTATGATCTGGTCAGCAAAAAGGCACTTCCTGTGGGGAAAGTAGGAATTGGCCCTGATCAATTTAAAAGTCTTCGAGATTCGTTTACAGATGGGAGTTATTTCTATCTTTACGACATGCGGTCGGCCAAATTATTAAGGTATATTTATCAAAAGAATTCAATCAGGCTGGACGATATTATACTTGTGAAAAAGTTGGGGATGAAGTTTGATTTTGGAGAAAGGGATTTTCTGGGCAAGATGGGCGACAAGTGGATTGTTCAGAATACAGTCTATCGAGATTTGCCGAACATCAAGAAAAATTCTTCAAAGTTCCCGATAACAACGGACACTCACATAGGGACATTGAATGAAGACTTTACCGGCTATGATGAACTGATTCAGGTAAAGGGCAAAGAATATCCACAGATATGCCAGAGTTATGACAATTATCTATGCCGTGTTGACGGAGAGTATTATATCGTTCAATTAACAGCCGTGAATTTCAATACTGCACAGAAAAAGATGACAATTCCTGTTACGCATGTCAAAACCCGGAAAACCACATCCATTACAATTGATATACCGGAGAAATACGCTTATTATCAACCAAATGCAGAAGGGGAAAGCTCAAATTGGAGACAGAAGCAGAGCAAGTATAAATATGTTCCCAGGGGGGCCAGGTTCTTTGGATTGGATGAACAGTACTACTTTTGCTATTTTCATTACAACAATGATGAGAGCTTCGACATTCTCTATAATGTTCTGAATTTTCATTCAATGACAATCACGCAGTATGAGCAGAAAAATGTTGTTATGAAACCCATGATCGCTGACGCTGAAAACATTGCATTCCTCAATGAAGCTGACCCAGATAGATGCAAACTGGTTCTGTCTCCCAAAACAGCAATTTTAGGCAGCAAGGTGAAGACATACAAATGACCCAACAATTCCGGGGACACAGGGGCCATTGTTAAAGAGATGGACCCGGTCCCAAACATGACATAGGTGTCAACCTATATCAGGACAAGGCCGGGTCAACCATTCCCCATAAATGACACCCTTCGTGTCCTCCCTAACTGACGGGATAAGACAAGACGGTACCGTCTGCAAGACCGACCGACACGGTATAGTGGGTCAATCCTGCGGATATGGAACCGTTGTCCTGCATGTATAGATCCAGATGGCAATGAGGTCTGGTAGTGGAGAAGTGAACGCTTCCGTCCGGCCTGTTCTGCCGCAGTCCGTCCATTGTCACTGCCAGTGCCCAGCCGCTGTTTCCCGGTATGGTGTCCCAGCGGGAAGGAAAGCCGTCTGAGTTTTCCACTGAAATCCACTGGATGGAAGAGGGATTCGGTATGTCCATCTCAATATGAGAATCCGGGAAACCATCTCCCTGGAAGGTCTCACCCTGGGAAACAAAATCCACGAGTCCCTGTTTTTCTCTCAGAACAGCCATATCCGATGAGACCGGTTGAGTTGAGACAATGGTTGACGGGACGGGCGTGGGAGCCGGGGTAACCGGAGGAGGGGGGAGGGCCGGAAGTACAAGTCGGCCGGGAACAAAAGCCATGCTGTCCCGGTTTGGTGGCGTAATAAAGAGCTGGAGCGCCACCCGATCTGTAGCCTGAAAATAGTCCACCCGGATGTCGTGACTGCCAGTGTACAGGTGAATCCTGCCGGAACGTGTGTGTGGGGCGTGCGTGCCGCCGTTGTCGACAACCATCTGTCCATCAACATACAAAATGGCTCCGTCATCAGCCAGAACGGAAAACACATAGTCACCGGCTTCCGGAACTGAGAATCGTCCGGTGTAGCGAATCATGAACCAGTTATAGCGGTCCGTAATGAAGGGGAATCCCCTGTCGAAATGCCTGGCCCGAATATCCAGTTTGTTCGTGTACAATGTGCCGAGGACTCTTTCACCCCGGGATCGTCCGGGCTTCAAGACGTACCCCCGTGAAACTTCATAAAGTGTGCCGGTGAACTTGTCACTGCCGGTTTCCCACACGTTCCCAAAGGGGCAGTTCCCTCTTCCCACCGGTTTGTCCATCCGAAAAATAATGGCCCGACCACCCGGTGGCAGGATCCAAAGTTGGAGAGCGACAGAAAAACGGGGTCCCTGAAAGTACTCCACCCGGACAGTGTGGTTTCCTTCCGACAGGCGAATGCTGCCATTCTTTGTGCGGACGGGGTGGGCACCATCGTTATTCACAACCAGACGGTTGTCAATGTAGAGGCGGGAGCCGTCATCGGAACGGAGAGTGAATCGGTATTTCCCCTCTTCCATTACGTGAAAGGAGCCGGTGTAGCGAATCGCAAACCATTCGAACTGGTCAGTAATACCGGGAAATCCTTCCCGGAAATCCCGTTTGGGGATGTCCAGTTCTTCGGTGTAAATCGTGCCAACGGGATTTTCCCAGCGAATGCTTCTGAGATGCTGTGTCCCCTTGGGAATCAGGAAAATTTCCCCTTTAAGGGAATGGGGTATGGCCCTCTTAACGCCAAAAGCCCGTTTTTCCCCTGCCCATGTTGTTGAAACTGCCAGTGTGAACAGCATGAGTCCCAGGACAAGCCCCTTCAGAGACCTTAAATATAAGATCTGTTTACGCTTCGCTTTTCTCATTCATGTTCTCCCTTTTTCAAATTATTCTTTCAGACAAAATTCATGTTGCGATAATTGTACCATTGAACTGTCTGTTCAGGAAGGGGGTTATGCGTTGTGAGTGGACGTCGGCGGAAGATACTGTCTCCGGCGTTCCCCAGCCATGAAATCTCCTCCTTCCCGGTAAGAGCTTAGATGGCTTGATTCGCGGCCTTTGCCGGAAATCGGTTCATTTGATACTATTGTTGGGGTCGGGGGTTTGGACCTGGCAGTTTTTCAATTTGACATCAAGTGTCCGGAGGATTCCCATGCCCAATGTACGTATCTGTTCTGAAATCGGCCAGCTGGAGAAGGTGATTGTTCACAGCCCCGGCCGTGAAATTGAGGTGATGACCCCGAAGACTGCAGGGGAAGTGCTGTACAACGATATTCTGACGCTGCCGGTAGTAGCACAGGATCACGAGGGCCTGACAGAGACACTGAAGCGGGTAACGAAGGTTTTTGAAGTGACAGACCTGTTGACGGATGTTCTTCAGAATGAGGAGGTCCGGCACAATTTCATCCATACAATCCTTACGTTTGATGAGGGGTTGGAGCTGGAACCGATGCTCCGGGAAATGACCCCCGATGAATTGACTCGGGCGGTTGTGGAAGGTGTCCGGGAACCGAAGGATACGCTGGAAAGATATCTTTCGGGCCGCACGTACGCGATACCACCACTTCCGAACCTTTATTTCATGCGGGACAGCGCGATTGTGTTCCGGGGGAAGGTGCTTACCGGGTCCATGGCCAATAAGGTGCGGGCCGGGGAGGCGATTATCGCCAAGACAATTTTCGGCCATCATCCGGAGTTTAAGAGTGAAGGGTTCATTTTTGACGGTACGAAGGAAGGAAACAAATCGGTGACGATTGAGGGAGGCGATTTTCTGGCAATTGGCCGGAATGTGGTGGCAGCCGGTGTCAGTGAACGAACCACCACCCGCAGTCTGGATATTTTTCTCTCCAGAATCCGGCAGTCAATTACGGAACCCTTTCATCTTTTCGCTGTGGTATTGCCAAGGGAGCGGGCAACGATTCATCTGGACATGGTATTTACGATGGTGGATGCGAACCAATGCGTCGTATATGAACCATACATCCTGGGAAAGGAAAAGCTGCAGGTGATTCACATGACGGTTTCTCCGGACAGGGAGACACAGATGAGAGAGGTGCCCAGCCTGCTCAGGGGGCTTTCCGATATCGGAATACAAATGGACCCTATTTTCTGCGGCGGTGAAAAGCGGGTGGACCAGGAACGAGAGCAGTGGTTGTCCGGTACCAATTTCTTTGCCTTTGCACCAGGGAAAATCCTGGGCTATGCCTGCAATTATCACACGTTCCGGGAACTGGAAAAGGGCGGTTTCAAGACGGTGCCGGTGGCGGATGTTGTTTCGGATAAGGTGGACCTCAACGCCATGGAGAAGGTGGCAGTTGGAATCGAGGGAGCGGAACTGGCCCGGGGCGGTGGCGGCGTCCGCTGTATGACCATGCCGGTTCAGCGCAAACCACTGCACGACGTGAATGACGGCATTTTTTAGGGGGACAGGTGTTTCTGAAGCGTTTTCTGGAGGATGAAACCCGGCGGCTGGTACCCATTGCCACCCGGTCTGACGAAGGCAAACGGCTGCACGATGAACCGGTTCTAAGGGTAGAGTACCGGACGCCATTCCAACATGACCGGGACCGGATTATCCATTGTCTGGCATTCAAGCGGATGAAGGAAAAGACCCAGGTTTTTGCTCCGGAGCAGAGTGACCATCTCCGCAACCGCCTGTCTCACACGCTGGAAGTTACACAACTGTCCCGTTCCGTGGCACGGGCACTCTCCTTGAATGAGGACCTGGCTGAAGCGATTTCCCTTGGTCATGACCTGGGACATTCCCCCTTCGGGCATTCGGGGGAAGCGGTGCTGAATAATATCCTGAAGCAGGAGATTCCCATTGACAACGCGGACCCGGAAGCATTTCAGCGTACGGGCGGGTTCAAGCACAATTACCAGAGTGTACGCATTGTGGACGATCTGGAAAAGCGGTACGGGGATTGGGACGGTTTGAACCTCACGGACAAGGTCCGGGAGGGAATCCTGAAGCATACAGGTACAAAGGGCCTGCTTTACAACCTGATGGAGTATGACGGGCTTTCTGTGGACAGTCCTGTTTCCAGTCCGGAGGCTGCTATTGTGGCGATGACGGATGAAATCGCTCAGCAATGCCATGACCTGGAAGACGGTATCCGGCTGAAAATGGCATCCATCAGCCAGTTGAAGGAAACCCCGGTCTTTGATATTGAACCCTTTCGCATTATTGTTGCCAGGGGAAATGGCTATGATGTGATGAACGACCTGATCCGAACGCTCTTCCACGTTTTTATGGATAACTTGATTGGGAATGGCGTGGTACGTGAAGAAGACGGGCGGTTTCGTTTTTGTTTTTCTCCTGAGCTGGAGAAGGCATTTTCGGGTTTAAGGGAATTTGTTTATACGCGGATCATTTTTTCCCACAGTGTGGCCCGTTCCGATCACATTGCCAGACGTGTACTCAGGGATTTGTTCAACGCTTTTTACAACAATCCGAAACTGCTTCCGGATTATGTGCTTCTGCGTGTTTCAAAGAACAGCAATGTGCCGAACCTGCGTTACCTGACTGGCGGTGAGCAGAAAAAAACAGCAGACAAACTGAAATCCTGTGATAAATTTATAAGAGTCATCGCAGACTATATCGGCGGCATGACAGACAGCTATGCCATGAAGGAATATCGGAAAATCAATCCGTAGGGGGACAGATGAAAATTGCCATCGGTTCTGACCACGGCGGGTTTCAGCTGAAGGAAACCGTCAAGGCCTATCTCACTGAAAAAGGGTATGACATCGAGGACCTGGGTTGTTTTTCCGGCGAGTCGGTGGACTATCCGGATTTCGCCCTGAAAGTGGCGGAGAAGGTGGCTTCCGGTGAATTTGAGAAAGGAATACTCATGTGCGGGACGGGGATTGGAATTTCCATTTCGGCAAACAAGGTGAGGGGGATTCGTGCGGCGCTCTGCCACGACCATCTCACCGCGTTTCTGGCGGCCAGGCACAACAATGCAAATATTCTTTGCATGGGCGGGCGTACCACCGGCCCGGAAACGGCAAAGGATATTGTGGATGCCTGGCTCAATACACCATTTGAAGGTGGGCGCCACAACAGGCGTCTGGCCAAAATTACCGAGATGGAGTGTAAGAAATAAATCGCCATTTTTTTGAGGGGGCATATTATGAAGGTTGAAAAATTACAGTCAGTTGATCCGGACGTTTTTGAGGCACTGAAGGGCGAGGTGAACCGCCAGGAGCAGAACCTGGAGCTCATTGCGTCTGAAAACTATGTTTCGGAAGCGATACTGGAAATTACCGGCTCCGTGTTTACCAACAAGTACGCGGAAGGCTATCCCGGCCGACGGTATTATGGCGGATGTGAATTCACAGACGTGGTGGAAAGGCTGGCAAGGGAACGTGCAAAGGAGCTGTTTCAGGCGGACCATGCCAACGTGCAGCCCCATTCCGGTTCTCAGGCCAACATGGCGGCTTATTTTTCTGTCCTGGAGCCGGGGGATAAAATTCTTGGAATGGACCTTTCCCACGGGGGGCATCTGACCCATGGCCATCCCCTGAGTTTTTCCGGCCGCTTTTTTGAGGTGTCATCCTATGGGGTCCACCGGGATACGGAGCAGCTGGACTACCAGGAATTGATGGCGGATGCGCTTCGGGAAAAACCCAAACTCATTGTGGCAGGCGCCAGTGCCTATCCCCGGACGTTGGACTTTGCGAAGTTCAGAGAGATTGCCGATGCGGCCGGTGCCTATCTCATGGTGGACATGGCACACATCGCCGGTCTCGTCGCCACCGGTGAACACCCCAGCCCGGTACCCTACGCTGACTTTGTTACCACTACCACCCACAAAACCCTCCGGGGGCCCCGGGGAGGCCTTGTACTGTGCAGGGAAGAGTTCAAGAAGTCACTGAACCGCAACGTATTTCCCGGAATCCAGGGCGGTCCGCTGGTCCACGTGGTGGCGGCCAAGGCTGTGGCGCTGAAAGAAGCCATGTCACCGGAATTCAAGGCATACCAGCACCAGGTGGTAATCAACGCAAAGAAGCTGGCGGAAGTTTTAAGTGAAAGTGGAATCCGCATCGTTTCAGGGGGAACGGACAACCACCTGATGCTGCTGGACGTAACCTCCGTCGGCTTGACCGGCAAAACCGCGGAACTGGCGCTGGATAAGGCCGGAATCACCGCCAACAAAAATACAATTCCCTTTGACAAGAATAAGCCCATGATTGCCAGTGGTATTCGGCTGGGTACGCCCACCCTTACCACTCGCGGCATGAAAGAAGCGGAAATGGAAAAGATCGGAGAATTGATTGCCAATGTGTTGAAGCATACGGAAGACGATATATATCTGGCAACAGTTAAAGAGGAAGTTTCGAAACTGACCCGAATGTTTCCAACATCCTACATGAGCATGATCAGATAAGAACCGAAAGAGGGGCGGCATGCCCCTCTTTTTCAATGTCCCAAAGGAGCGAACATGGACCCCAGACCATCCTGGAACGATTACTTTATTGAGATGTCGTATTACGTGGCCACAAGGGCAACCTGTACCCGTCGGCAGGTCGGTGCAGTCATTGTCAAAGAGAAACACATTCTGGCCACCGGTTACAACGGCGCACCCAGGGGAATTGCCCACTGCTTCGACACCGGCTGTCTCCGGGACAAGCTGAATATCCCCTCCGGCGAGCGGCATGAGCTGTGTGTGGCTCTCCACGCTGAACAGAACGCCATCATTCAGGCTGCATACCATGGAATCGCCATTGCGGGATCGGAAATTTACTGTACCACCCATCCCTGCTCGATCTGCGCGAAGATGATTATCAACGCCGGGATTACCCGGATTTATTATGTGGAGGGATACCCGGATGAATATGGAAAACAGTGGCTCGACGAAGCTGGAGTGGAACGAATTCAACTGGTTCGTCCGAATGCCGGACCGGCCGTTGTTCCTGGAATTGACTGAGCGGAAAGGACAGCTCGTTCGTCTTGAATTCAGAAGGGGTGTCATGCCCCCAGCCGGGCCGTCGCCTTCGTCGCTCTTGCGTGATGCCGCCCGGGAGCTGCACGCCTATTTTGAAGGGGATTTGACAGAATTTTCCGTTCCGTTACAGGTGGAAGGCACTGCTTTCCAGACCAGCGTGTGGACAGCACTCCAAAATGTCCCCTACGGCAAGACTGTGAGCTATGGCGATCTGGCCGCTCAGATCGGCAATCCGAAGGCCGCCCGTGCCATTGGCGGGGCTGTGGGGAAGAATCCGATTCCCATCATTATTCCCTGCCATCGGGTTCTTGCTGCCGGAGGAAAACTCGGCGGATTTACCGGTGGAACGGATATTAAGGAATGGCTCCTTGCCATTGAAGGTATTCGGGTATAGCCGGGAAGTGCTCATGGCTGAAACACCCGGTTTTTTGAACTCTGTTCACACCCCGGTGCCCGTGATTGATTCCGCAAGGATTCACCGGAACATCAGCGACATGTCGTCCCGGGCAAACAGGGCCCACGTACGGTTCCGCCCCCACTTCAAGACCCATCAGTCAGCCGCGATCGGGGAGTGGTTCCGGGAAGCCGGAGTCTCCGGGATTACCGTCAGTTCTGTGTCGATGGCCCGCTATTTTGCAGAGAATCAGTGGACTGACATCACATTGGCTTTCCCTTTCAACGTCCGGGAACTTGCTGCACTTAACCAACTGGACGGTATTGCGGACATTCACCTTCTTGCGGACCATCCCGACACTGTAGCTGCCCTTGCCGCAGGCGTTACGAAGTCTCACCGGCTGTTTGTCAAAATAAATACGGGGTATCACCGGACGGGAATTCCCTGGGACAGGGAGAAGAAAATTCTTGCGCTGGTGCGGCAGATTGAGTCCTGCGCCAAACTCGACTTTGCCGGAATCCTTACCCA
>CBEUWV010000049.1:0-9636 GCA_965546895.1 uncultured bacterium | reverse complement strand
ACTCGCACTTTCACTTTTTACCCCCTACACCTACTGGTCCCGGAGAGACCGTAGTACCTGCTCCAGACTGGTGGTGGGGGCAGCGCAGGCGAAGTTGCGGCAGAGATAATAGGTCAGTTTCCCTTTCAGTGGAGTGAGCCCCTTTGTGAAAGGGGCAAGGGCGGTAATCCTCTCCGTATTTTCCGGGCTGATTGCCAGCACAGAAAGGTTGGGAAGGAATTGACGACGCAGCGAATTCAGAGTGTGATGGGTATCGGTTACATCCTTCTTCGATACCGCCACCAATTCGGCAGGCCCGATAAGTATGGTGCAGATACCGGACAGCAGATAACAGAATCCCGCAGGATATTGCTCAATATTTCTTGAAAATGCCTGAGACGTGGTTTCAGCGAGACGGCTGAATTCGACGGTACCGGTAAGTTCTCCAAGTCGGGTGAACACATGAAATGCGACGGAGTTTCCGGAAGGCGTCGCACTGTCTGATGCGTCCTTTTGCCTGAATAGGAGTTTTTCTCTACCGGAGGTGTCATAGAAACCCCCGGATTTGGGATCATGAAATTTTCTTACCATCATACGGGCCAGTTTTACTGCATTTCCCAACCATTTTACGTCGTAATCTGCTTCGTACAGATCCAGTAATCCCTGCGCCAGAGAAGCGTAGTCGTCCAGGAATCCTGGAATTGCCCGCTCGTTTCCAATAAAGCGGTGATAGAGTGTTTTCCCTGTCCACATTTTTTGCAGAATGAACCCAGCTGCTTTTCTTGCAGATTTCAGGTAATCCAAATTTCCAGTTGCGGTGTATGCCTGGGCATAGGCACTGATCATCCAGCCATTCCAGTCACAGAGAATCTTATCATCCCGAAAAGGACGGGACCTTGCCGCTCTTGCTTTTTTGAGCTTTTCTATGGCCCAGTGAAAGCGTTTTTCCAGTTCCGGGTGTTTCTCAAATTCACGTTTCAGCTGGTTTTCAGATTCCGGTGTTGTGTAGAGAATATTATTTCCGGATTCGCGATTGTCCGGTTCCTGAAAATTGCCCTTGTCATTCATATTGAAATAGGAAACGATGAGAGGGGCAGTTTCTGCCCCGACAATTTCGCGGACCTCTTTTGTTGACCAGAGATAGAAGGTGCCTTCAAGTCCTTCGCTGTCCGCATCCTCTGCAGAGTAGAATCCACCGGCCGGTGACGTGAGCCTCTTTGAAACGTAGGAAAGAACTCCGTCCATTGTTTTTTGGAACCGCTTCTTACCGGATATCTGCCAGGCCTCCAGATAGGCAATGGCAAGGAGAGCCTGATCATACAGCATCTTTTCAAAATGGGGAACCAGCCATTCCCGATCCGTGGAATATCGATGAAATCCGCCATCCAGATGGTCCCGGATTCCCCCCATTTCCATCTTTTCCAGGGTTTGGAGTGCCATATCCCTGGACTGTCCGCCGCCGGTGAGTTTCCAGTGCCGGAATAGAAAGAACAGCTGGTGAGGTGTGGGGAATTTGGGGTAACTGCCGAATCCGCCATACTGGGAATCATAGAGTTCCGCCAATTGCTGATAACAGGCTGTTACAGCGTCTTTTCCAGGGACTTTACCGCCAGTATCCGGTTGGATCGAGAGTGCTGTCTGCAGTTTTGCTGCTGTGGCGAGAATGCTGTCCCGGTTATGGGTCCACATCCCTGTGATCCTGGGTAATAGCTGCAGAAGTCCTGTTCTGCCGTAGCGGCCATTTTTTGGAATGTAGGTGCCTGCAAAAAAAGGGACTTTATCCGGTGTCATGACAATTGTCAAAGGCCAGCCGCCTGAACCGGTCATCAGTTGACAGACGCGCATGTAAACGGCGTCAATATCCGGGCGTTCTTCCCGGTCTACTTTGACGCACACAAAGTTTTTGTTTAGAACCTCGGCGACCTCCGTATCTTCAAAGCATTCCTGCTCCATTACATGACACCAGTGACAGGTAGAGTAGCCAATTGATAAAAAAACGGGGACATCTCGTTTCTCTGCCAGGTCAAATGCGGACTTTCCCCAGGGATACCAATTCACGGGATTGTGCGCATGCTGTTGCAGATAGGGACTTTCCTCGTGAATCAAGTGGTTGGAGTGTTTAGCTTCGGATTTCATGGATGCCTCCTCAGGAAAAGAATAGCATGAATGGAAATACACGTCCACGAAAACATTACAAAAAAGAAAAGAACAGATTCCCCGGGTTTTGCGCCGGACGGGTAATAGAGTAATGCTTTACAAAAAGCATAATGATGACTATATTGTTGTAGGTGTTTCATTTTGTGAAATGACTCCGGGAGGATAGCAAATGACTGAAAACAAGACGAATATAAAAAAGATTGCATTATTGACTGGCGGAGGGGATTGCCCTGGACTGAACGCCGTGATCAGGGGCGTTGTAAAGACTGCGATTCGAAAATATAACTGGCGGGTCTATGGAGTCCCGGACGGATTTGAGGGTCTGGTGACTGGAAGCAATCTGGTGGAGCTGACAGAATTCGGAATCCGGGGTATTTTACCACGGGGTGGCACCATTCTCGGTACAACCAACCGAGGCAATCCATTTGAATACGTGGTTGTGGAGGGCGGTAAGGAAACTGTCAAGGATATGTCCGGCAAGGTTGTGGAGAATCTGAAAATTCTGGAGATTGATGGGCTTGTTGTGATTGGTGGAGACGGAACCCTGGCCATCGCGGACAAGTTTACGGAGAAGGGGGTTTGTGTAGTGGGTGTACCCAAAACCATTGACAATGACCTGCAGGCGACGGACTATACGTTTGGTTTCAATACCGCAATTACCACCGCCACAGAAGCGCTGGACAAACTCCATACCACGGCCCAGAGTCACCATCGGGTAATCGTAGTCGAATTGATGGGAAGGTACGCCGGATGGATTGCCCTGGAATCGGGACTTGCAGGAGGTGCCGATGTGATTCTGGTTCCGGAAATTGAATACGACATTGAAAAGGTATGCAGCAAAATACTTCGCCGAAGCCGCACTGGCAGTAAATTTTCAATCGTTGTGGTGGCGGAAGGCTCCCGACCGATTGGCGGGAAGATGATTTTTAAGGAAACAGGGATTAAGGGAAGAGCTCCCCGGTTGGGGGGTGTTGGTAATGTTGTGGGTGAACAGATTGGTGAACGCACGGGAATGGATGTCCGGGTAACTGTGCTGGGACATCTCCAGCGCGGAGGATCTCCGACTCCATTTGATCGAATCCTCGCAACTCGATTTGGAGTGGCAGCTGTGGATTGTCTGGCATCTGGAAAATGCGCACACATGGTGTGTCTGAAAACCCCGAAAATTAAAATTGTTCCGATAAAAGAAGCAGTCGCATCCCTGAAGAATGTTGATCCGGAGGGTCAGCTTGTAAAAATGGCAGAATCCATGGGCATTTCAATGGGCAGATAGCAATGTTACAGGACTTGTGTAACTACATGATAATGAATCCCAGTATTTTTATAACAAATAAGAAAAGTGACACTTATCACTTGCGAAAATATAATTCTTGACTAAATTGTTTTATGTGGTATCGTACGGCACTTGTGGAGGTAACGTATGAGAAGCATTTTAAAAATACTGGTTGTTGCAGTGACAGTCATTGCGCTTTCTACAGGTATTCCAACTTCGCAGCCAGTGAACACAGATAGCCAGATACATAAACGCGATTTTGCGCGTTTTGTGAATCTTCATCGTCGGGAGCAGCGAGTTCGACAGGTTTTAGCAAGCGTGAAGACAAATTTGACAGATCGTGAAAAAGAAGATCTGGCGAGAATTATTGCCAGTGAATCATTGAACAGTGGTTTTTCCGTGGAATTCGTAATGGCGGTAATGAAGACAGAAAGTGCATTCAACAAATATGCAAAATCTCCAGTGGGAGCAGTGGGACTGATGCAGTTGATGCCTGCCACTGGCAAAGCGGTTGCCAGGGATTGTGGAATTGTTCTGAATGATAATGACGCGCTTTATAACCCTGAGCTGAATGTAACCCTTGGGATTCGGTATCTGAAAAGGCTGGCAACGCGATTCAAAGATATGAACCTCGTTCTGGCTGCCTATAATATGGGACCGACAAAATTCAGAACGTATCGCCGGGATAATGGGTATCCCGTGTTCAAATACACGAAACTGGTACGGAAAGCGCACAATACAATCGATCAACTGTAAGCAAAAAAAAATTGCCTTTCAAGTCGAACATCAGGCAGGGGAGAAACTGCCTGATGTTTTTTGAATCCAACCTATTTTCGGTACCTTCCCCGGCAAGTTTGTGCAAACTATCGAAATTCGTTACAATATAGTTATGAAAATTCTCATTGGTGATGACTCCGCTCTGATTCGGGATATTCTTGCAGCAGCGTTTCAACGTGCGGGTTATCAGGCAATAACAGCTCACAATGGCGCTGAAGTGTTGAAAATGGCACTGAATACTAATCCTGACGCCATTTTGATGGACTACGCGATGCCGATGCTGAGTGGCCTGTCGGTGTTGCGTCAGCTGAAGATTTCTCAGACGACTCGAAATATCCGGGTGTACCTTTTATCCGGTATCTCCGATGCAACAATCCTTCAGCAGGCCAAGGAGGTCGGCCTACAAGGCTTTTTCGTCAAGCCCTTTGACGTGCATGAAGTGGTCGAACGAATTCGTAGCGATTTGGCCCAGGGACAATGAGTAATTGCCCTGTACAGCGTGACGAAAATTCTCACAGGGATTGAAAGTCGATATTTGCTTGTATTGAATTGGTGTACCGGCTGCCTTCACATCCACCGACTCTGTTTTCTCTGACTGGATCTGAACGGCTTCTGTTTTCGGGGCGGTGACTGTCTGATCAAACACATTCTGCATGAAAAACAGTGCAATGAAGGCAATAATACTGGCAAGAATCGGGGTAGCGATCCAGCCAAGACTGATTTTCCCCAGCAGCGAATAGCGGATTCCCTTCCCCCCGCCGCGGACAAGGCCGATACCCACAAGAGCGCCGATGGCAGCCTGGGAACTGGAAATGGGGACCAGAGGGATGGGAGGGAATCCGTGGGCCGTGAGAAAAGTGTTCAACCCCTGGGATGCAAAAATGAAGAGAACTGTAGCTTCTGCCATAACCACGATGAGAGCAGCCAATGGCGACAATTTTACAACGCTGGACCCCACTGTCTCCATAACACCTCTGGAATATGTGGCAACTCCAATCGCAATGGAAATTCCGCCAATCAGAAAAAGCTGCTGAGCGCTGCTGAAGGTACCGACGAGGGGAAGGGTCAGGGCCCGGAGCGGCGAGGATGGGATGAACACACCAACAACATTGGCGATATTATTGGCACCCAGTGAATATGCGCCAAAGGCCCCGACTACAATCAGTCCGTACCGGGTCAGTTGGTCCTGTCGAAGGAGATGAAGCCGGCTGCGGTTAACCAGAAACCTGACAAGAATGTAAAGGATGGCTGCAATGATGCCGGCAAGAATCGGGCAGATTACCCATGTTCCGACAATTTTTATCAGGATCGAAGTATCTGTGGGATTGTTTGCGAAGAAATTCCATCCGATAATGGCACCGACAATGGCCTGGGATGTGGAGACAGGCAGCTTTAACCGAACCATTACAAATATGGAGAAGGCTGCTGAAAGGGCTACGGTGAATGCCCCGCCCATTGCGCTGATAGCACCCAGTTTCCCCAGGGTTTCACTGGTGCCACTGCCGCCGATAACAGCACCTATGATTACAAAAACACCACAGATAATGGCGGCGGTTTTGAAGCGGATCATCTGGGAACCAACGGCGGTGCCGAACACGTTGGCCGCATCATTGGCCCCCAGGGACCAGCCAAGAAAAAGTCCTGAAGAAAGAAAGAATAACAGCATCTGTGTCAGATTGTCCGTTTAATCGTGTAGATGGACAGACGGTCGGCCACGTTTTCTGCTTCGTCCGAGATCTTTGCCACATTGGTTGCCACATCCCGAAGGTGCATTTTGCGGCTCAAGTCCATGTCCCGTCTAAAAATCTTCATTTTCAGGTTGGTGGCAATCCGGTCGGTTTCTTTTTCAAAGAAATAGACCTTGTGAACGTGGTCTTTTACACGACTTAGTTCCCGGAAAAAAGCCCGAACGGCACTCACAAGCTCCTCTCCCGCCTGCACGGTTGAGACTGTCAGATCGGAAAAATCAGCAGACAGTTCCATGGGAATATCAGGTACTTCTATGGAAAACTGAGTCAATGTCTCTTTGGCGACATCAATGATATTGTCCATATGCTCCAGCAGGCCCAGCACATCCCCTCGCATTTCAGGAATAAGAGAGTGGCTGTATAACTGGTTTTCAATTTCGCGGCGGAGCTTGTCAGCACGGGATTCATATTGATCCACCATTGCCATTCTCTCTTCAAAGTTCGCCATTTTGTTTTCCAGGTAGTCCTTAAGTCCCTGTTGGAAAACAATGATACCTTCGCTGATGGCATCCAGGTATTCGTCAATTTTTGAGATAAGAAGTTTGGTAAGATTTTGCATCAATGCCATAACACCCTCCTGCGGTTCAGTATGAACTGAATAAACTTTTCATTCTTTTTTCCAATCTGAGAAGGGAACCCGGCAAAGGCTGGCGTTGAGGTACCTTATGTCGTTCGTTACTTCCTTTCCGACCCAGTCCGGTAAATCGAATGTTTCATCCGGCTCTGAGAGTTCCACTTCCGCGATAACAAGCCCGTCATTTTTTCCCTCAAATTCGTCGATTTCCCAAATGTGGGTGCCGAATTTAACAGGGTAGCGTTTCTTGACAATCAGAAAGTTCTGACAGAGTTCCCCTAGCATTTCTTCGGCATCGGCAAGTGGAATTGAGTATTCAAATTCCCGCCGAACAAGCTCTGAAAAACGGCTTTTAATTGTGAGGCATGCCTTGTCGCCGGCAATACGCACGCGAACCATACGGTCAGGGTCTAAGGAAATATATCCCTGCCGATACAGTGTGCCTCTCAAGTCGCCTTTCCATGCCATGTTTTTTACCAGGAACTTGCGTTCGATTTCCCTGCCCACAGTACTGCCTGCCATCTTCTTGATTCCTTTCCTCAGTCAGCAAAGGTTTGACCATTATTATCCCCTGGCACGGGTTTGTCAAGCAGGGGAGGGGAGCAATTCGTCGTAGATTAAGCAGAAGGCAAGGCTGAGGTTGAGTTTCAGAAGGAAGGGAAGGGGTAGAGGGGAAGCAATGTCTCCGGAGATTCCCTGTGCTACAATATCCCGGTGCAGTAAAACACGGAATCAGGAGAAGAATCCAATGAAATCATTGATTGAACCCTTCAAGATTAAGATGGTGGAATCCATTCGTCAGACAACAGAGCAGGAACGAATTGAAATTTTGAAAAAGGCATTTTACAACCCCTTCCGTATCAAAGCCGAAGATATCCTTATAGATTTCTTGACCGACAGCGGGACCGGGGCCATGAGTGACAAACAGTGGGCGGCCATGATGACCGGTGATGAATCCTACGCCGGAAGCAAGAGTTTTTTCAGATTTGAAAAAGCAGTTCAGAATATCACCGGCTTCAAACACATTATTCCCACACATCAGGGGCGAGCTGCGGAACGGATTTTGTTCAGTGTGGCAGTGAAGAAAGGCGACAAAATTCCCAGTAATACGCATTTTGACACAACCCGGGCAAATATAGAATTTAATGGAGCAGAAGCGGTGGACCTGGTGATTCCCGAAGGGAAAGTTCCGACCCTGGAGTATCCTTTCAAGGGGAACATGGACCTGAATTGCCTGGCAGAGTTCCTGGAAAAATCGCATGAAAATGTCCCCGTCGGCATGATCACGATCACCAATAACTCCGGCGGGGGTCAACCGGTTTCCATGGAGAATATTCGGGAGACTTCCAGGTTGCTGCACAAATATGACATTCCATTTTTTATTGATGCCTGCCGCTTTGCGGAAAATGCCTACTTCATTAAACTCAGGGAAGACGGTTACCAGAATAAAAGCGTGCTGGAAATTGCTCAGGAGATGTTCTCATATGCGGATGGCTGCACAATGAGTGCCAAGAAAGATGCCATGGTCACTATTGGTGGCTTTCTTGCCATGAACGACGACGAATTGGCTATGAATTCGCGTAACCTTTTGATTCTCACCGAAGGATTTCCCAGCTATGGCGGTCTTGCCGGGCGAGACCTGGACGCGATGGCTGTTGGGCTGGAAGAGGTGCTCCACGAGGATTATTTGAAATACCGTCTGCGCACTGCGGCATACATGGGGGAGCGCCTTACGGCGGCAGGTATTGACATTATCCGTCCCACCGGTGGCCACGCGGTTTATATTGATGCAAAGGCATTCTATCCCCATATTCCGGCCTCACAATTCCCCGGCCAGGTTTTGTGTGCAGAGTTGTACAGAAAAGGCGGTATTCGAGGCGTGGAAATTGGCAGTGTTATGTTTGGCAGGAAGGACCCGGAGACGGGGTCCGAAGTTCCCGCGGAAATGGAGTTGGTCCGTCTTGCCTTTCCAAGGCGGGTATATACGCAGAGCCACTTTGATTTCGCAATTGAAGCTATCATTGAAACCTATGGAGAGCGGGACAAGGCGAAGGGTCTGAAAATTACATGGGAACCACCGTTTTTGCGTCATTTCACGGCAAGATTTGATCTTGTGGACTGATACGGGAGCGCAATATGAGAAAAAAAGCCGAAGAGCTGGTAGACAAATACGTTCAGAAAGAATCTCTGAAGAGACATTTGTTTGCAGTTGAAGAGGCCATGGGGTTTTATGCAGGGAAATTTGGTGAAGATGAAGAATACTGGAGAATTACGGGACTGCTTCATGATTTTGACTATGAACAATTTCCGGACCGTCATCCGTTAAAAGGAATGGAAATCTTGAAAGAAGAGGGTTTTCCGGATGAAATGATTGAGGCCATCGGGGGCCACGCGGACTATACGGGGATTCCTCGAAAAACCCTTCTGGCAAAAACCCTTTACGCGGTTGATGAGTTGTGCGGCTTCGTGATGGCTGTGGCCTATGTTCGCCCATCCCGGCTTCTGGGAGATGTACCGGTAAAGTCCGTTCGCAAAAAATTGAAAGATAAGGCCTTCGCGAGGCAAGTAAACCGTGAAGAAATTAGGGATGGAGCTGAAGAGTTGGGGATTGAATTGACAGTTCACATTCAAAATATTATAGATGCACTGAAAGCAAACCCGGGGCGTCTGGGTTTTGAGGGATAATACTACATCTGTACCGTAACACTGTACTCGTTTTAGGACAAGTTCTAAAGTTTGTAGGCGTATTCGTCAGTTATATGACAGTTTGTGGAAGTATGTTACCGAATTCTTGACACTAATTACTGGAAAGTGACGGCCTGCAGCATTCCATGGTTTGGCATGCAACTTGCATAATCAATTAGAGCAGAAAGAATTTACGGGGGAAGCCATTAAAGATTGCCTATCACAAAAAAACACCTTATTTGGCTTACCAAACACTACCCATCAACGAATCCTTCATATTATTTCCCCCGTTTCTTTCTCTTTCCTCTTTTCTTCCTGATACAAAATCCTGAGTTCGACTGAATGACGGAAAAATAGAAGTTTAAGTTTAAGTCTAAGTTAAGAATGGGAAGTGGCTTGTGCCATTCTCTGGCATTTTTGTCACTCATCACTCTTCAGAGTAG
>CBEUWV010000048.1:0-9697 GCA_965546895.1 uncultured bacterium | reverse complement strand
ATAGTTATCATGATGAATGTGGATGGTTGCCAGTCCAGTCCCGCTTCGAAGAGCCGCCCGCCCTGCCATCACGGAGGCCCCCAGCCTGCCTGCGGTTCCCCCCGCTACTAACACATGACCGAAATTGCCTTTGTGGCTAGCTGGCGGTAAATCCGGTAATCGAGAAACAATGTCATCCTGCTCTACCAGAAAACATTGTGCCTCAACCGCCTCAAATACATCTTCCGGGATGCTGATATCATCCAGGACAATTTCTCCACAATTCAGGCAGGATGGTGAAAGTACGTGGCACCGTTTTAACTTCCCAAAGGTCACAGTCAAATCCGCACGTACCACTTTTCCGGGCGGAACGCCACAATCACTGTTCAGGCCGGATGGAACATCTACAGAAAGAACGAATCCGCCGCAATCATTTACAAGGTTGATTGTCTCCTCAACAATCCCCCTTGGAGAACTGTTCAGGCCGGTTCCCAGCATTGCGTCCACAATCAGATCCGCTCCATAGATTTCTGACTTCGATTCCGGAGACAGACTGCTATTTTCATTTGCGAGTGGTAAATCATAATTTTTCAGCATATCCCACTGGCTGCAGGCATCGTCGGACATTTTATCCATATCACCTAAAACAATTACGGAAACCGGAACGGATCTGGAGACAAGCTGACGGGCAATTGCCATTCCGTCTCCACCATTGTTGCCTCGCCCTGCCAGAACGACAATCTGCATTTCCCGTAAATCGGTACCGAAACGTTCAAACAGCACACCCACACAGGCAGCACTGGCATGTTCCATCAACAGCAGTCCATTTCCATTCAACCGCTGGATGCTTTTCAGATCTGCATTTCTCATCTGTTCTGCAGTGAACACATAATCCATACCGACCTCCTATTGGGAGCAGTCCCATCTTGCCCGCAAATAGCAAACGAAAACCGTTCCTTACTGGGAAACTGAGAAAGGAATTGTAACACTGAAAACCGTCCCATCAGGAGAAGTCTGAAAATCAACATGTCCATTCTGAGCTTCAATGTACTCTTTTGATACTGCCGCGCCAATCCCATTTCCTGCTTCCTTTCCCTTGCTGACAAATGGAGTGAATATCTTATCCACAAGCTCATCAGGGATTCCTCTTCCATTGTCCTCAATTTTCACTACGAGATTTTCCTGTACCGACTTCAGTACTATTCTCACCTCAGGATTTGGAATTCCCGCGATTTTTACTTCTTCAAAAGCGTTCTGAATCAAATGTTTCACAGCGGTGATAATTCTCACCAGCTCCACATGAACAGTCTTTTCAGAGATACCTTCCTCCACAGAAATTCCAAATTTCACACCTTCTACCTGTGCTTTTGCCTGATACTCTGTTTTAAGGCCATTATAAAGGTCTTTGACTCTCACACTTTCCTTCAAAGTTGATTTGCTGCCTCTTACAAAATCCAGCAGGTCCTGAATCATAAAGGTAACATCACTCATGTCATTGTCCATCTTTCGTATCAGTTCTTTTCGTCTTGTATCGTCCTTTGCTTCCCGCAGAAGATACTGGTAAATCTTGATACTGGCCAGTCCATTCTTGATGTCATGGAGAACCTTAGCGAATAAAACCCCGAGGGCTTCCAGCTTTGTCTTCCTCTCCACTGCTTTTTCCGTATTGATCAGATCTGAATATATCTTTTCAATACCGGTAATAATCTGTGTAAATCCGTGAATTGGAATCTGACGTCCACTGATTTTCTGTTTCTTCTTTTTCCCCGAGCACCCCTTGACCCATTTCTCCAATTTTCTCACGCTGCGATACACAAAGAAATAGAAAAGCAGGCTGAGCCACATCACGACGAGGCAAAACAAAATAGAGATTAAGACCTGAAATCGATATGTTTTGTTAATACGGCTGAATTCACCATCATTTGCAAAATAAATTGCATGGCCGTTGGAGATAATGAGAATTCCAGCCCCATTGACAATAATTCTGTTTTTTTCGTTTGTTGTATCTATCTTCGGCAGGATGCCCCATTGGGCCTGTATACGGCCACCTTTCAGTGTTCCAATTCCCAGAACATCTTTCGGCATATTCCCCCCATGCATCTCGCTGATCACGGAACTGATCAGGGTCACATACTGCATGCGGGAACGATGAAGAGCGTAAACCTGCAATATCAGAAAGAAGATGGCGGTAAACAGGATGGAAATGTAAAAACTCTTTGCAGAAAAATGTTTCTTTAGCATTTCAGGAATATTTTACTACTGTTATATACAAGGATACAAGGAAAACCCTTTTAATTCTCAAGGGATTCCCATAAAGTTCCATTCCGGAGAAATTTCCGAAGCCTCCGTAACAAGGCGTTGCATCAGCTCAAAAACAGTAGGAATATCCTGAATCATCCCGGCCACTTCACCGGCTTCGACCTCGCCGAAGTCCACCTCGCCATCAAAAATAGCCCTTTTAGCCGGGGCTTTTCCCAATTGTGCTTCAAGCTCCTCGGCAGTTGCACAGCGGGACTCCATTTCCAGAAGTTTTTCAGTCAAAGAATTTTGAACCAACCGGACTGGTATTAACGATTTCAGCATCAACCTTGTAGAAGCTTCTCCCGAAGCAACCAGCATTTGTTTATAGGCATCTGAAGCAGAGGATTCCACTGTGGCTGCAAATCGGGTTCCGATCTGCACACCTTCGGCACCCAGGGCAAATGCAGCGGCAATGCCCCGTCCGTCGGCAATACCTCCGGCGGCAATCAACGGTATGTCGACTCTGTCCCTTGTCTGGGGGACCAGAACAAAGGTTGTTAATTCCTCCTTTCCGTTGTGCCCTCCGGCCTCGAATCCTTCCACCACCACAGCATCCACTCCGGCTTTCTTGCATTTCTCAGCGAGTGCGGGGGAAGAAGTAACGTGGACAACAGTGCGACCCGCTTCCTTCAACTTAGCCGTGTATCTTTTCGGAGAACCGGCAGACATGAAAAATATGGGGACATTTTCTTTCAGAGCGAGAGCAACCTGCTCATCAGCATATCTGGAGAAAATTGGAATGTTCACACCAAAGGGCTGCGTTGTCAGTCTCCGAGCTTTTCGGATGTGCTGCCGAAACAAGTCCGGCTTCATCGAACCGGCTCCAATGAGGCCCAGACCGCCCGCGTTGGAAACCGCCGCAGCCAGTTTTGCACCGGAAACCCACACCATCCCTCCCTGAACGATGGGAAATCGAATTCCAAACAATTCACAAACTCTGTTTTTCACCATTTGCCTCCCTTGAAAAAATCGGGTCCAGTACCGGATCCGCCAGTGCGTTTTCCCCCATAACCAGATTCCATGTCCGGGAATCTTCCATACAGAAATACAGGGGCGTTTTGGGTGACAGCTTCTTTACTTTTTCCACCAGCCGGCGGAAGAAACGAATTCTTTCCGGAAAAAGGTAGCGGAATTTCCCATCACTGCACCTCAGAAACTCTCCGTCCAGCAGCTCAGAGTCGGGAAATCTGTCTTCCACATAGCTTTTCAGAGCGGGTTCATATCGAAATCCGGCCAGAGACATCCAGTCTAATTTGTCGTGGTGAGAAAACATCTGATCCACGAGGTTTAGATAAGCTTCCTCAAATCCGGGAAAAAAGACAACCGGGTCCAGGTGAAATGCGATTCCATAGCCTTTTTTCGCTGCCCGCACAGAAGCTCCCAGTCTTTCCGTCAGCGTCGCAGTGCCCCTTTCTTCATTTTCAATCACATGAGCCGGTTCCATTGTCCAGCCGATTACTCCCCGGCCCGGCTTCTCTCTAACATCCGGTAACGTATCCACGCTTGCGCTCTTTGTTTTCAGTTCAAGGGTAACCCTCGGAAACTCAACGGCAAATTCCATCAGCCTTCCACCGAAACCTGTCAGCGGTTCTAATGCCAGAGAATCTGCCAGTTCTCCGGTTCCCACGCGAATAAATTGCTCCCGGCTGAATATGTTCTCCAATTCCCGAAACAGGTCTTCAATATTCACAGCAAATCGAATTGCCCGAAGATTCAGATAACTCTGGAGAAAACAATAGGAACAATCAAAGGGGCAGTTTGTGGTCTGGTCAATCACATAGTAGTTGCAGCAAATCTTTCCCCTGGTACCGGGACATTTTCGAAAAAATTCTCCTTTGAACACATCCAGTAGAAGGTGTCGCTTCCCCTGTCCAACAGGCTCCGTCAGGAACCTTTCAACATCGTTGCGATAAGCGGCATCGTCCATTACAAGTTCCGGCTCCAACCCCGCCCGTTGGCAGATTTCTCTCACATACTTGTATCCCGCCGCAGCCTCTGTGACAAAAATGCGGTCAATCATTTCCGATATGCTCCGAGAGAAAATGGAAAACAGCCTCATCTTCGGAAATCTTCCGCAACAAGGTGGCATATTCAAGAGCATCTTCCGAAGATTTCAAAAGACAGAAAAAGCTGAAAGCATCTCCCTCCATGTCTTCCGGAAAAGACAATCTACCCCCATATGGTTTCAACAGAGAACCCAGTTTTCTTCTGAACTCAGAGGCCCGGGGAAAACGCATTTGTTTCAACAGTGTCAATACATCTGTCCCGTCTTCATTGAGGTCCCGGATTATAGAGGAAAATGATGACTTCATCTTTTTTCTGACAGGCACAAGAAGGTCGTATGCATTTATCATCCGGGACAAACTGAAACGGTGTACAGAAAAGAATTCTGCCAGTACTGACTGTTCATCAGGGGGCTCACAACTTAATCTTGCGGCAAATTTCAAAGGTGCTTTGCGGGCAATGAGAATTTCCGCTAGCCGCGGATCAAGTAAACGTACGCTCATACAGCTGTCCAGGACAATCTGCTGCCCCTTCAACCCCAGCCGGGGCAATAAGTTATCGAGAATTTCTCGGCTTTCCATCCATCCATTTTCAAAAACAAATGATACCAGCCCTGCCTTTTCCATTTCCGAATAGGGTGAAACCATCATATTCAGTTCCACCGATGCTCGAAGCGCCGCCTTCCTGTCACGGATCAAATGAACAGGAGCAGTTTCATCGTCCTTTAGAAGCGCCAGACGTCGAAATCCGTCCAGTACAACAGGCCCCTGGTCCTCCGTGGCTATCAACGGCATCAGGATGCCCTCCAGTTGAACCGATTTTATAAGGTTTGCCGGTATGTCCTGCCTGCGAAATCTGAATCGTCTGTCCAGAATCAGCCTTTTTTTCTGAAAATACTCTACCATCTTCGACTCTGCCTCTGCCGTCACTGACCGGAAAAACGCTGCTTTACTGCCGCACGCAATTGCCGATCCACATCCCGCTTTTTGATCGTTTCTCGTTTATCATATTGCTTCTTACCCCTGGCCAATGCGATTTCAACCTTGATCAGATTATGTTTCAGATAAATCGCCAGCGGCACCACCGTCATTCCCTTTTCCCTTATTTTTCCAAGGAGATGGCGCAACTCCCGTTTGTGGAGGAGTAATTTCCGAGGGCGCTCCGGATCATGATTCAACTGGGGAGAAGCATGGGTATATGGAGAAATATGCATCTGAAGAAGGTACAATTCACCATCGATAAAATCACAGAAAGCGTCTTTGAAACTGGCTCGTCCTTCCCGACAGGACTTCACTTCCGTTCCCACCAGGGCGATACCCGCTTCCATAGTGTCTTCGATAAAATACTCGTGTCTTGCTTTCTTGTTTCTCGCAATCGTTGTACCCATGTGGTTTGCTCACTGTATATCTTATTTTTTTTTGCGGAGAATCTTCTCCAGCGTTTCTACAATTTCACGGTCAAACTGCTTGTCCTTCTGTGCCGCAATTTCCTTCATAGCATTTTCCACTGACATGGACTTCCTGTAGCCGGATTTACCTGTCATCACCTCAAAGGCTTCAGCAACCGCTATGATCCGCGAACCAAGTGGGATTTCTTCTCCCTCCAGGCCACTTGGATAACCGGTCCCGTCAACCCGCTCGTGATGGAATTTTACCATCTTCCGAATGTCTTTGGGCACCCGAATTTTCTCCAGAAATGACATACAGATCTGCGTGTGAGTTTTGACCTTCTCAAAATCAGAAATATTTATAACAGAGTCCTTTTCGAAAAGTTCCGGATCTATCAGGAGAATCCCGATATCGTGGAGCAGGGCTGCCACGGTGACAGCGTCTACCAGGTCCAGTTCATCAGAGAGTACTTCGGCAATGGCCCTGGCATACTTGGCTGTGTTCAACGCATGGATCCGGAAGTTGTAGCCGGAAGACTTGGAAAGCTCCAGCAGGTTCAGAATCAACCCGATGTATGTATCAAAACAGCGATATTCCCGCAGTGTCTGGGAAAGGAAAGTTGAGAACATCCGACTGAACCGGGAAAGTGCCGCGACCTCTTCTCCTTCAAAATAATCAGGAGAAAATCTCACCGCACACATATAGGCCGCAAAACTGTCCTTTTCCAGTACATTCATTGTGTAATATGTTTCCGCCTGCCCGGAGGAAACCTCTTCTGTTGACATTTTTTCAACAAAAAAATGGGAAGAAATATTATCTCCTGACCCGAGAAATGGGAAAAATTCCGCCAGAGAATCAGACAGCTCCCTTTTGATCTTTTCCGCAAGGGGTTTGAAACTATAAACAAAGTTCACGCTTTTTTCATTGATGGTAACGTTCAAAACAACAGCATCAAATTTGACACTTGGTTTAAGGAGTACAACACAATCACGAAAATGCTTGCTGATGATGGGAAGGTATCGCTGAAAAGAAGCAAATTTCACCAGGAAATACTGGTAAGAACGGCCCATCTCTTCCTCAGGACCGCGTCCTATTTTCTTCTTTCCTTTTCCAAAAAATGCCTCCAGGTGAGTTTCCATATCGGATGCAACCTGTTTTGCTTTTTTCAGTGTTTCTTCGTTGTACTCCTGCCCCCCCGCTCTATTCCTTTCTTCAATGAAGGCGATGATTCTATCCATCATGTAAATAGGTGTCACCTGGGCATTCTTCAAGCCGAAGATTCTGAAATGTTTTTCCAACTCAGAAAAATTTGAAATATCATTCACAAGGAAAGGACTTCGCTTTCTCATCAAAACACGAAGCAGAGGATTGTCCAGCTCATATTTCTCCATCTCCGGAGTCTCTTTCAGATAGCCATAATATGCAGCCAGCCGAAAATCACCAGTCTGCAGATCTTGAACGTAGAGAAGTGCTTTTGTGGAACTGTTAAGTTCCATGCATGATAGAAGAACCCGCTTGAAGTCTTTTACATAGCCTTCCATTTTTAGTTCACTCATGTTGCCACCTTTTGCAAAATGATACTCCAGGATCAATGTCCCGTCAAGTTTATGGTGCCGCTTAGCTCACTTCTGGCCAGAAAAACATTCTTGGAATGTAAAGGCTGAAGAGGAGCATTTCAGAAAAAAGGATCATTTTTTCAAAGAGTCAGCACCGAGATTGTGATAAATCAAAACAGCGAAAAAAATCTCGTACATTTCTTATCCTCTTGATATTAAGGGGGGTTAATTTATTGCATCTCAGATGGTGCAAATCGACGAACTGCTCATTCTAATTAACATTTCACCGTTTTCAACAAGATTTTTCACAGAATTTTCCACAGATTTTGTCAAGAACATGTAAACCTCTTTATCTTGCAATACATTGCCGGATTTGCCAGGCTTATAGCACACCTGAAAATCAACGAACCGGACATCCATCAACCTGTCATTTGAACTCAGTGCAGACTCCTTTCAACAAAAACTTATGATAAGATGACTGAGATAATGTTCACCGCTCTGGAGGCTCCATGGATTCAATACTGAACCAGATTTCAACACCACGACAATTGAAAACTATGACAACAGATGACATCGAACAACTGGCAAAAGAAATCCGTACCTTTATCATACAGAATGTTTCACATACCGGTGGCCATCTGGCATCCAGCCTGGGCGTGGTAGAGATAACACTGGCCCTTCACTCTGTCTTTGATTTTTCGAAAGACCGCATTATCTGGGATGTCGGCCATCAGGCGTATGCGCACAAAATTCTGACTGGCAGAATGAATGAGTTTCACACCCTCCGTCAATATGGAGGCATCAGTGGCTTCCCGAAAATCTCTGAAAGTCCTTACGATCATTTCAATACGGGCCATTCCTCCACCTCCATTTCCGCAGCACTGGGCATGGCTGTATCAAGGGACCTGGCTGGGGAAGATCACGACGTTATCGCATTCATCGGTGACGGTTCGTTGACGGCTGGCCTTGCATTCGAAGCGATGAACCAGGCAGGACACCTGAAGAAAAAAATGCTTGTTATACTCAACGATAATGAAATGTCAATTTCCCACAACGTTGGCGCTTTGAGCGGTTATTTGAATCAAATCCTCTCTGGAAAACTGTACAATCGAATGCGGAACCAGGTGGAGGTTGTACTGAAAAGTGTCCCCGCTATCGGAAACTCCTTCATCAAACTGGCGAAGTCCATGGAAGACACACTGAAACGACTGTTTGTACCCGGCATGTTGTTTGAAGAGCTGGGTTTTCACTTCGTGGGGCCCGTGGACGGCCATGATTATACCAAGTTGGTCACAACCCTTCAAAAAGCCCGGAAAATAGATGGACCGGTACTGGTTCACGTCAAGACCGTGAAGGGAAAAGGCTACAAATTTGCGGAAAAAAATCCTGCAAAATGGCATGGAGTATCTCCATTCGAGATTTCAACCGGACGAACCCTGGGGAAACCCAAAACTCTACCCTCCTACACCTCTGTTTTCGGAGAAACGATGATCCAACTGGCAGAAGAAAATTCCAGAATAACCGCCATAACAGCAGCCATGCCATCCGGAACCGGCCTGGAAGATTTTGGTGAACATTTTCCGAAGCGCTTTTTCGATGTGGGAATCGCCGAACAGCACGCAGTTACATTTGCCGCAGGCATGGCCATCTCAGGGAAAAAACCTTTTGTTGCCATCTATTCTACCTTCCTTCAACGGGCATACGACCAGGTTATCCATGACACTTGCCTGATGAACCTTCCCGTTGTCTTCTGCCTGGATCGAGCGGGCATTGTAGGCGCCGACGGAGAAACCCATCATGGGCTTTTTGACCTGAGCTTTCTCCGGCCTATTCCAAATCTAATTATTATGGCCCCGGCTGATGAAAATGAGCTTCGTAATATGCTGTTTACAGCGTCGCGTCTTTCCATGCCTGCTGTCATTCGTTATCCCCGGGGCAACGGAGAGGGCGTTTTACAGGATGAAACATTCCAGGAAATTCCCATTGGAAAAAGTCGAACCCTGCTGGAGGGAGAAGATGCAGTTGTGCTTGCTGTGGGGCCAATGGCCTGGAAAGCTGAACGGGTAGCCAGACGCCTTGCATCCCAAGGTCTCTCCATAAAAGTCATTGATGCGCGCTTTGTAAAGCCACTGGACGAAACTGCCATTCTGAACGCCGTACAAGATTGCCACATGATCATAACCTGCGAAGAAAACGCGTTGGCAGGTGGTTTCGGATCCGCCGTATTGGAACTGCTGGAACAAAACCGGGTGCCATCCCCAGTTCTTCGAATTGGCATCCCGGACGCCATTGTCCACCATGGCACCCCATCAGAACTCCAAGATGAACTAAGGCTCACGGAAGCCCACCTTTTCTACCGAATCCGTGAATTTATCATGAAAAACCGCACCGTACGCAAACATAAAAACTGAGAATAAAGAAAGAAGTGTTCTGTGCGAAAGAAGTGATGAGTGATGGGTGATGAGTGAC
>CBEUWV010000047.1:0-9729 GCA_965546895.1 uncultured bacterium | reverse complement strand
ACAAAAATAGAATGCTAATCAATCTGAGTGATGAGTGAAAGCGTCCTTTTCGGAGGCGTGGATAGTGGATGGTGGAAAAGGCAGGGAACAAGCTAATTCTCTGATTTTTTCCGCCGCCCACACCCCCTCGCAACGCCCACTCCGCAGGACAACGGGGAAAAAAGCGGGCACAGCACCGCAGAAGTTGCCGTCCCCACGCAAGGGAGTGGGTGCATGCAATATTCTGTGCATATGCCAAAAGAACCCGCAATTTCGAAAAACACAGTTTTTAAGAATTAGGGTTCAACCACTCAATACACAACCAATAACTCCCTGGCTCCTCCTACCTTTGTGCTCTTTGCGCCTTTGTGTTGAGTCTCACTCCGCTCGACCGTGATTTGTGATTCGTGATTTGTGACTTGCTGGGATGGGCCTTTCGTCCTTTGTGTTAAATTCTCTTTCTGCTCCTCCCCCTCTGCGCCTCTGCGGTAAAATTTTTTTTCTCTCTCAGGGCTTTCGAAACTGAGGTCAGAATATCGGGTATCCGCTCAAAAAATCTTCCAGCGTCTGTAAGGCACGCATGGACAAAAATTCCCGCTTCGCCCTCCGGCCACCTTTAATTTTCGTTTCCGGTGGCGGAACCATAGCAAAAATCGCGTTGGATGGCTGAAAATTTGCCTGAAAGGTTGAGATGTGTCGAGACAACCCGCCCAGCATCGTCGTTTCAGGGAACATCTGATTCTCAATACCGTTTTCCCGGAACAGAATCGAGACTGCGGCAATTAAACCGGACGCTGCCGATTCAAGGTATCCTTCAACGCCGGAAATCTGACCCGCCACAAAGACAGATGGATATTTTTTCATTGAAAAATCAGCATTCAGAAGCTCCGGAGAATTAATAAAGGTATTTCGGTGCATACTTCCATATCTTTCAAATTGTGCCGATTCAAGCCCTGGAATCATGCGAAACACTTTCCGCTGTTCTCCCTGCTTCAGAGCATCTTCTCCCCGTCTGGCAATCTCTTCCACCGGAAGGCAGCCCTCAAACATCTTACGGCCTTTTTCAAATCCCTGGAGATTCACCGTCTCAGCATCAATCAATGCATCTAAGAAGGCAAGGTATGTTTCCCGATCCATGGGGCAATTGAGATAGTCCGCCCCACCCTTGTCATAGCGCGAAGCCATAAAGGTTTTTGTTTCGTCTATTGAGTCCCTTGAAATAATTGGTGCAATTGCATCATAAAACTTTAAATATCTTTCCCCCGTCAATTGTTTCAAAAAAGTAGTCAGCCCTCTTGTCGCCAGAGGACCGGGTGAAAGAATCGTAAACATTCCCGGATCTTCCGGTTTAAAGGCAGTTATTTCCTTTGAGACAAATTCAATATTGGGATGATTTAAAGTTTTGTCGGTCAAAAGCTTTGAGAATTTTGTCCGGTCCACAGCCAAAGCGGAACCTGCGGGGATCTTTGTCCGGTCCGCGGCATCCATCACAGCGGAATTCAGCATCCTCATTTCAGCCTTGAGAAGCCCCACAGCATTGGCGAGACTGTCAGAGCGAAAGGAATTGGAACAAACCAGCTCGGCAAGTGTATTCTGTTTATGGACCTCAGTATGCCGGTCCGGTTTCATGTCATAAAGAATGACGGACAAGCCGTGATTAGCCAAAAAAAGGGCCGCCTCACAACCAGCAAGGCCGCCCCCTATCACCTGAATCTTTTTCACCACTATATCCGCCTGCCAAAGTTATTGGAAATTTGAGAAAATCGACGGCTATATTGTACCTGTTCACTGGGAAATTGGAGTAGGCGGTAGAAAGTGCGAGTGAAAGTGCGAGTGCGAGGCAGATAGGAAAAGTGCGAGTGAAAGTGAAAGTGCGTGAGGGGAGACAGATAGGGCGTGGGCGGCAGAATAGGACAAGAACGAAGAATGTCAACTGCCTGCTTCTCTTTTCCGATCAGAACACAGAACACTGAAAACCGAACACTTCTTTCTTTACTTAAACTCAGACTCAAACTTAAACTTTTCCCACGCATCTCTTTCCACTCTGTGGATAAATCTACCGACTGCCTTCCAGAAAAGCCTTCAATTTCCGACTGCGGGAAGGATGACGCAATTTTCTCAAAGCCTTGGATTCAATTTGACGAATACGTTCACGGGTTACTGCAAACATCTGTCCCACTTCCTCCAGTGTATGTTCTCCGTTGGTCACCAGCCCAAATCGCATTTTCAAGACCCTCGCTTCCCGATCCGGAAGAGACTCCAGTACATTAAAAACGGATTCCCGCAAATTTTGTTCAATGACGGACTGCACAGGAGATGTATTTTTCTTGTCTTCCAGAAAATCCCCGAGATGACTGTCTTCCTCTTCTCCAATTGGAGTTTCCAGAGAAATGGGGTCTTGAGAAATCTTCATAATTTTGCGAATCTTAGATAGAGGGAGATCCATCGTCCGTGCGATTTCTTCCGGTGTCGGTTCCCGACCGAATTCCTGAACCAGCTGGCGGGAAATCCGTACCACTTTATTGATAGTCTCAATCATATGAACCGGAATCCGAATGGTACGCGCTTGGTCCGCAATGGCTCGCGTAATGGCCTGACGAATCCACCATGTTGCATAGGTGGAAAATTTGTAACCGCGGCGGTACTCGAACTTCTCAACAGCTTTCATCAGTCCGATGTTTCCTTCCTGAATCAAATCAAGGAATTGTAGGCCACGATTTGTATATTTTTTTGCTATAGAAACCACAAGCCGAAGGTTGGACTCAATCAGTTCATCTTTTGCACTTTCGGTCTCATGCTCACCTTTCTTTAAAAGCAGATAATTTCTTTTAAATGTGGCAATATCAGTACCCAGAGAATACATCAATTCCCCAGACCGTGCTTCAACCTGTTTCAATTGTTTCAAATATTTAGAGCGTAATTTTGCGAGAGCCGGATTCTTGATCTTTCCTTCCAGTTTTCCATGTGTTTGTTCCAGTTCAACCATTTCCTTGTAGCGCCGGGTCACCAGGTTAATCATGTGGTTCATGTGATGGAAGTTGACCCGCAGTTTTCTGATTTCACGGGAGATTTTTACTTTCTTCTTGGCAATCGCCCGATTCACTTTAGTCTCTTCCTCTTTGTCTTTGACCTCTCTTGCCTCAATGAGCAATTCTCTCAACTCACCTTCCCATTTCCGGATAGAACGGAATATCTGCAATCCATGCTCCAGTTGTTCCATGGTTTTCTCAGATGTTCCGTCCGCATCACTGAGGTCCAGAACTTCTTTCAGGTGGAAAGGTTTTTCTTCGATCAGGTCTCCAAGCTGAAGAAGATAGGGAACGACAATTCGCATTCTGGAGAGTGCTTTTAACATCGTTTTCATGCCACTCTCAATCTGTTTGGCATAGAAAATCTCCTGCTCCCGCGTCAACAACGGTACATTCCCCATCTCTGATTTGTCTCTGCCGCTTCTTCCCGATCTGCCCTCACCTGGCTTCGGGAAGCCATTTCCTTTTCATTTACTTTGTCGATGGAGTCAACAATGAAGATACCCATAGTGCCAAGTTCAAGGAAAAGTTCATCAATCTCATCTCCGGAAGTTTTCTCTTCATGAAGCATTTGATTGATCTCATCAATGAGAAGATATCCTTTCTTTTTCCCTTTATTCTTAATATCCATATACTTGTCTTTGTTGAGATTGCTCAATACAGAACCTCCTGTGGGATCAAGACGCAAACATTACTTGTATCACAATGCAAAACCATTGCAAAGATAGAATATAGGCAGGAATTTGGAATTTTCAATTTTTTTTTCACTTTTATCCCATTTTCTCTGCTAAAATTCACTACATGAAGGGTTTTGCCAGAAATTAATTTGCTCGGGGGAAACCCAGGAGGCGAGACGGAAATGAATTTCGGATGGTTACCTTTTCGGATACCCGGAATAATTGACATCATTGACATCATCGTAATTTCGTTTGTCATATACAAGCTCCTGGTCCTGATCCGTGGAACCCGCGCTGTTCAAATGCTCATTGGCATTATCTCTTTATTACTTATCAGTTACGTATCAGGTATCATGGGTCTTATTACGGTAAAAACGATGGTGGACTACACTATCGCCTTTCTGCCAGTGGCAATTATTGTGCTCTTTCAAAATGAAATCCGAAAGATTTTAGCTCGAATGGGAACCAATCCAATTTTACAGTTCAATGCTCCCACCAGAGGTGAAGCCGGAATTGAACAAATTGTCAAAGCGACTGAAATTCTCTCTCATCAACGGAAAGGAGCTCTGATAATCCTTCAACAAAACGAAGGCCTGCGGCATCAAATTGAAACAGGAATTGCGATAGATGCCCGGATCAGTTATGACCTTCTGATCAACATATTTGAACCCAAGACCCCTCTTCATGATGGGGCCGTAATCATAATAGACGATCACATTGCCGCTGCAGGATGCCTTCTCCCATTGTCAGCAAATCCGAATCTGCCGCCACACTTTGGTACCCGGCATCGGGCGGGAGTGGGAATCACAGAAGAAACAGATTGCGTTTCTGTCATAGTTTCGGAAGAAACCGGTAAAATTTCCTTTGCCAAGAACGGAATGATCATGCATTACAAGGATACCTCCCTTGACGGTATGACTCGTCACCTTGATGGACTTTTGAAAATGGACATTAAAAATGCACCACAGTCCAGAATTATCGCGCTGTGGGAACGATTTAAACACCGTCAGGAGGTAAAAAAATGAGTCGAAGCAGTTCTTCAAAAATGTGGCTTCGGATCATTTCCCTCATTCTTGGATTTGCACTCTGGGCTTACATCAGTGGATCAAGACAGACAAAGATGGTCACCAAAGCATTTACCGTCCCCATCTATTTTGAGAACATCACTGAAAACGTTATTCTGATGGAAGACGTATTTTACGAAGTTAACGTGCAGTTGAGAGGTTCTGAAAAATCTATCCGAAAACTGGAACCAAAGGATCTTTATGTTTCAATTGATCTTGGAAACAAGGCATTTGGTGTCCATTCGATTCCGCTTACAGAGCGAATGATTCACCGTCCAAAGGGAATCCAGGTAGTGGGAATTACACCCAACACTGTCCAATTCAGGATTGAACGCAAGTTAAAGAAATTGATGCCTGTCAAACCGACTATAGTTGGTAATGTGACAGACGGTTTTGAGATCAAAAAAGTGTTGCCAACACCACCAGCCCTTGAAATTGAAGGGCCTGCGTCTGAATTCCAGAAACAGGACTACCTGACAACTGAACCCATTGATGTCACAGGAAAATCGACCTCATTCACCGCCAAGGGATTTATTGCACTGAAATCTGACTATCTGAAGATGACAAAGGATTCCAGTGTGGACGTAAATGTCGTCATTGGGGAACAGACAATTACTCACGTTTTCAGGGGAGTTAAGGTTACTCTGATTCACCAGCAGAAAAAGACCTGGGTCAACCCGACGCGAATCAACGTGATTGCTTCCGGCCCTTTTTCAGTTGTGAAGAAGCTGAAACTGCAGAACTTCCACATAATTGTAGACTGTAAAGGACTGGTGTCCAGAAAAGAAGATTATTTGATATCCCCCACCATTGAATACAGAATAAAAAACGTCAGTCAACCGCTTAGCAAGCTTGAACTGAAAACTTCCCCGGATATGGTAAATGTGAGGGTCTTTTAAGTGGGAACCCGTCTTTTCGGTACGGACGGAATAAGAGGAAGAGCAGGTGAATTCCCTATTTTACCGGAACTGGCATTCAAAGCGGGTGTAGTTTTTGCGAAACATCACAAAGGGAAACAGGTCCTGATTGCAATGGATACCAGAGAGTCAAGCCCCGGGCTTGCAGGTGCTCTTTATGCCGGATTGGCTTCCGCGGGTGCGGATCCTGTTCATTTGGGAGTTCTACCCACCCCCGTTCTCGCTTACGCCGTTGCTAATATGGATTTTTCAGGTGGTGTTATGATTACCGCGTCCCACAATCCTTACACCGATAATGGTCTCAAATTCTTTGCAGCGGATGGACGGAAGGTTTCCCCCGAAACAGAGTCCCTTCTGGAAGTAGAAATACTGAATACATCCTCTGACACCTATTCTTATGCAAATGACGTTCCTTTGAACTCTAAGAATCTTCCTTCTTCAGACGATATCCTTCAACACTATTTGACTCATTTGAATTCGGCACTACCCCTTGAGGAAATATCCTTCAGAATTCCGCTGGATTGTGCCAACGGAGCCGGGACTTCCCTTCTCCTTTTTATCAACCAGAACCAGAAAATACCTTTTGAAATCTACAATGTCGCACCAAATGGCCGGAATATCAACCGAAACTGCGGAGCAGCACAACCCGATAAGATGAGACCGGGATCTGCCGCCCTTGACGGAGATGGAGATAGAATTCTCTTTAAGGATGAACAGAGCCGTCTTATTTCCGGTGATCACCTTCTGATGTTTCTTGCTGAAAATCTGGGTCTCAAAGCAATCGTTGGAACCGTTATGACAAACCAGGCTGTATCTGAATTCTGCAGAAAACATGGCTTGTCATTCTATCGCAGCGACGTTGGCGACCGGTCGGTCCGAACCCTCATGGACAGTCATGAAGCAGTTCTGGGTGGCGAAACTTCGGGTCACATTATTCTAAGCAAACTCAATATCTCAGGGGATGGGGTTGCCGTATTTCTGCAGATCCTTACAATTCTGTCCCAAAGACACCTTTCTCTGAGTGATATCTATGACCAATATCCGATGATGCCTCAGACCCTGCTGAATCTCCCCGTAGATGCAAAAACTCCTTTTAGTGAAATACCCGGCTTTCCCGACATGCTGGAAGAACTTACAAAAATGTTGAAAAACTCGGGAAGAATCTTTCCAAGATATTCAGGAACGGAAAATTTGCTTAGAATTCTGATAGAATCACCTCTGGAAGAACAAAATGAAGAAATCGCGTCCAGGATTGCCGATTTCTTTAATAACAGGAGGACTCAATGACAAGACTTGGCGTGAATATTGACCATGTGGCCACAGTACGCGAAGCCAGAAAAATAAATGAACCGGACCCGGTTCACGCACTTGTGCTTGCTGAATCCGCCGGTGCGGACGGAATCACTGTTCACCTGCGGGGAGATCGGCGCCATATGCAGGAAAGAGACATCCGGATTATGGCTCAGATTTGCAAAACCCGTCTCAATATTGAAATGGCTGCTACTCAGGAAATGTTTCGGATTGCGTGCGAGATCAACCCCTACAGTGTCACATTTGTACCTGAGCGTCGCGAAGAAGTGACCACCGAAGGCGGTTTAGACGTCCTTCTCCATAGCAAAACATTGAAACCCCTTATTCAGGAATATCACGATCAGGACATACGAATCAGTATCTTCGTGGACCCCTCCAATGAACAGATAAGGGCCTGCGCCCGTCTGGGGGTTGAAATCATTGAACTGAACACCGGCCGTTACGCAGATGCTACCGATGAAGAACAGTTCGGTCTTGAGCTGGAGAAACTTCGAAACGCCGCGCGTTATGCTCACAAGACCGGTCTTCGCGTGGCGGCAGGCCACGGACTCAATCTTCGAAATGTAGGACTCATTGCTGCCATACCGGAAATTGAAGAACTCAATATTGGTCATTCCATTATTGGCCGCGCAATCTTTGTGGGACTGGAAAAGGCCATCTCTGAAATGAAAGAAAAAATGAAATAGACCGGCAGGCCACCTTCCCACGATCAGCACTAGTAAATTCACAGGAGAATCAGTATGAAAAATCTTTCTATGCTTTTGACGTTCTTTATCTGCTCCCTGGGTGGTTTCTCCCGGAATATTGTCTGTAAACTCCCCCATTGTATAGATGCGGATCGCGCTTTTTCTGTCCTTCAGGAGAAATTTTCCCTAACAGCAAAACAGGACCTTGCATTTAAACAGATTGACAGTAATTCCGAAGCTCATACTATTTCCACGGAAACAAGGACCTTCAAACTCCGACGCAAAACGCCCCGTATCGGTGAATTTCCGGAGGTCCGTCGTCCCAAATGGAAAAAGGAAAAAATCCAATTGAAGGCTTCCCTGAAGGATCGCAACATCGTCGTAACATTGAATGCGTCGGCCTACAACAAACGGGACAAGAAATGGCATCCTGTCCGTTCAACAGGTCGATACGAAGGAACAATCCTGCAGGGCGTGTTTACTGAGATCCTGGAAGGCATTCAAGGTAGTGTAATTGGGAGTCCAATGGCAAAAGGACTCGCAGGAACTGTAAAACTCAAGAACTTGGAACTCTATACAATTACTAGCTCTTACATCACTTTTGAGGGGATAAAAGCACTTGTCATAGATTTGACGGACAAGAAAGGTACGATCTATAAAGTCTCCGTACCTTTCCTCGGGAACGTAGACACTATCTGCAGTGCAATGAAGGCCTTTTTCTCTAAATTCACAACCAGTGACCTTAAGTCAGAAGTTCCACAAACATATGACTATTATTGGCCCTACGCTGTCGACGGAGAGATCATGGACGGCATGCACCAAAACCAGGTTCGCACCGCCCTCGGCGAACCCGATGAAAAAATCAGAGTCAATAAAACAACAGAACAATGGATTTACTACACCGGGAAATCACCTCGCAAGCTTACAATTGTGGATGGGGAGCTTCATATTCCGGAAATTTCGAACTCAAAATAACAGGAAATGACTTTTGTTCTGAATTTGAACAGTTCTGAAGGTTTCTTGTCCAACTATCAGACTTTGAATCATCAAAAGCGGTCTTCGCCAGGTGACAATCGGGTCAACAGCTCAATTTTTTTTGAGAAAAGCCATATTTTACGCGGTTTTTCGCAGTTTTTCTGTTGACAAATCAAGCAAAGCTAAATAACATAGTGAAGTTAATTCGAACTTAGAATTACCGGGGGGTTACCCTCAATTAAACAAGGAGGACGTTTTAATGAACAAAACTGAACTGATTGCAAAAGTCGCTGAAGAGACTGAACTGCCTAAGGGCAAAGTGCAGGCTGTACTGGATGGTATCATCAATTCTATTGGTGATTCTTTGAAATCCGGAGACAAGGTTTCTTTTGTGGGCTTTGGCACATTTGATGTAGCAAAACGTGACGCAAGAACCGGCAGAAACCCCCAGACAGGCGCTTCCATCAAAATTCCTGCACGCAAGGTTGTTCGTTTCAAAGCTGGAAAGCAGCTCAAAGACAACGTTAACTAATCAAATCGTGATCTAAAAAAGAGGGGACTCAAGTCCCCTCTTTTTTTTTGCTTGCATGAAATAAATCTGCTCAGTCCTCTTTTTTCTGTTCAAGCTCTGTTAAAGGATGAGTGCCGAATGGAAGCTTTCCGCCCACTACCTGACTTCCCAGCGCAACAAACACGAGAATCGGAATAAACTTCCAGGAGATACCTGAAGAAATCCGCACCCAGGCGATAAATGGAATGGGAATGTGAATGTAAAAGAGCTTCCACTTCAGTTTCGTCTGACGAACCCTGAAAATACCACAAAGTATATTAAAAATGATGGTTGCTACAATGATTATGGCATATGTCACTCTTTCTCCTTATACCGCCCCTTTTCGCACTGTCTTGCCAGAACGTACAGGACATCTGACAAACGATTCACGTATTTTACATCCAACGCGATTCGGCTCAAGCCCCCGGATAAAAGCGCCACAAGTCGCCGTTCAGCCCGTCGGCAAACGGTGCGAGCTACGTCAATCAGAGCAGCATCTTCCGTCACACCGGGAATGATAAAAGTAGTGGGCATTGCCACC
>CBEUWV010000046.1:0-9739 GCA_965546895.1 uncultured bacterium | reverse complement strand
TGACGCTTCCGGAGTAAAGCCCCGGAATGGGTCCATATCCATCGGTGAACTGTTTAAGAACCCGGAAAAATATTCCGGAAAAGTGGTTAAGGTTCACGCCCTTGTGACCAAGTACCTTCCGATGATTATGAAAAAGAACTGGCTCCATCTTGCGGATGCCTCCAGCGGCTCCGGACACCTCGTTGCGACGACAGATGCTGAATTCAAGGTGGGCGACACCGTAATGTTGTCCGGTAAGGTGGAGTTGAACAAGGATTTTGGCTATGGCTATAAGTATGCGGTGCTGTTGACTGAAGCGAAAGCCGGAAAGTAAGAACCGGGGTAACACGGCTTGAAAAGAATAAAATGTGGGGAGAACAGCTCCCAGGCAGACGGATGAACAGGTTAAATGTGATACCGTTTTCCGCTGAGGATGCCCATCGGGTTTTTTCCGGGATTCGGAAGGGCACTTTTTCTGATATTTTTCTTCAATATAAGGTAACGACCAGTGTCCGGATTGAAGATGGGATTGTAAAGTCAGCCACCCGCTCTGTCTCGGCGGGGACCGGAATCCGGATTGTGGATGGGGAGAGTACCGGATATTCCTTCTGTGAAAGTTTTGAGCTGGATGATGTTATCAGTGCTGCCGGCTTCGCTCAGGCGATTGCAGCGAACAAAAAGAGCGGAACGCAAAGAATTCAGGAGCGCCGGATCCCTGCCGGAACGCTTTATCCCCAGAAAATTCCGCTACTTGAAGCCAACGTGTCCGTTCGATCAGAACTGGTTCGCCGTGTGTTAAAAGCGGCAGAATCTTATGATCCGCTCATTGACCGGGTAACGATTAATATGACAGACACGGATGACAGGATTCTGATTTTCAACAGTGAAGGAGAATGGGGAGAAGATATCCGCCCGATGGTGACTGTTTCTGCTTCTGCCAGAGCTTCCAGAAATGGAAATGTCCAGTTTGGAAGAAGCGGTGTTGGAATGAGAATGGGTTTTGAGGTGTTTGAACAGGTGGAGTCACCGGAAATGATCGGCACTCAGGCCGCACGACAGGCGATAACCATGCTGGATGCCAGACCTGCTCCTGCCGGCATGATGCCGGTGGTTCTGGCACCAGGTGAATCAGGGGTTTTGATTCATGAGTCGGTGGGACATCCTCTGGAGGGTGATTTTATCTGGAAAAAGGCATCCGCATATTCTGGCCGGGTGGGGGAGCAGGTGGCATCTCCTCTCTGTACGATTGTTGACGATGGCACGATTTCTTCCAGCCGGGGGGCCCTGGAATTTGATGATGAATTAACCCCGACCAAAAGAAGCGTTCTGATTGAGAAAGGGGTATTGAAGGGATTTATGCATGACCGAATCACTTCTGACGTGTTGAAGATGGCAAGAACTGGGAATGGCAGGCGGCAGTCGTTTCAATATCCCCCAATTCCGAGAATGCGTACAACCTTCATGGAAAAGGGGCAGACACCGCCTGAGGAAATCATTGAAAATGTAAAGAAAGGTGTTTATTGCGTTGCATTTTCCGGTGGACAGGTCAACATAGCGAGTGGGGATTTTGTCTTTGTTCCCAGCGAGGCGTATCTCATAGAAAACGGTAAAATCACAACACCAATAAAAAATTTGACGCTGATCGGTAATGGACCGGATGCATTGAACCGTGTGGACATGGTGGGAAATGACTTCAATTTGAGCACGGGAACCTGGATCTGCGGAAAGGGACAAACCGTTCCGGTTGGAATCGGGTTGCCGACAGTGCGTATTTCAGAACTGACAGTCGGAGGCACCTCCAATGAAGAGTAAAGATGTGTACCGGGAAATTGCGGCGGAACTTGTAAGGAAGGCCGGAGCAGATTTCGAATATGTGCGGGTCTATGTCAGCGCGGTGGAGGATCGGGAAGTTGAGGTTCGCAATGGAAAGCCTGAAAACAGCAGTTTTTCCGACAGTATATCCATGTCTGTTGTGGCATCCCGGGACGGCCGAACAGCATCTGCCAGCGGTTCAGATATTTCTCCGGCAGGAAGAAGTTTTCTCTTGTCTTCCGTAAGGGAACTGATTCAGGTGGTGGATCCGGATCCATGGTATGTCATTCCGGAAAAAGATACGATTGGTGCTGCAGATGCAAAGCTGGACTTGATAGATGAAGCGTACGAGGCCCAGTCTGTTGATCGTCTGCTGATTGAAGCCGGGGAGCTTGAAAGAAAGGCACTTCTGGTGGACAATCGACTGGCATCAACAGGTGCGGCTGCTTCTGTAACAAAAGTTGTCGGTGCCTTTGCCTGTTCCTATGGTTTTTCCAGTGGATTTGAGGGTACTGAGTTTTCACGTGGAGTTTCTCTGACTGTGGATGATAAGAACAGTGGTTCTACCAATGCAGGCCGCAAGCAGCGGAACGGCTGGTCCACAACCGCAATTCATCTGGAAGACCTGGAAAGTCCTGACAAGGTTGCAGAAACCGCTGCTTCCCGTACTCTGGCTCAGATTGGTTCCAGAAAACCGCCCACAGGGGAATTTTCAATAATCTTTGATCCCAATTCATCAAGATCTTTTTTTGCAGGTATATCCCAAGCACTGAATGGTACCAGTCTTTATCGGGGAGAAAGTTTTCTGGTTGATTCTATTGGTAAAGAAATTGCCAACCTGAAGCTTACAATCCGGGAAGATCCGTTTCGGGTCCGGGGACTAGGGTCCAGGCTGTTTGATCTGGATGGGGTGAAGGCGAGACCTTTTCCCGTTCTTGAATCCGGAGTTCTGAAAAACTATTTTCTCAGCGTATACGCCGCACACCGGTTGGGAATGATGCCCAACGGCTGTGCCGGGGGGAGCTCCAATTTTGTGGTGGAACCGGGAAAAGGAACGGTAAATGATATTGTTGCGGAAACTTCGAAAGGAATTTTGGTTACCGGTCTGATGGGGCAGGGAGCGGATATTCGTACCGGCGATTATTCCAGAGGTGCGGAGGGCTTTTTCATTGAGAATGGGAAAATATTGTACCCGGTCAGTGAATTTACAATTTCCAGTACTTTTCAGGAGATGCTCACCGGTATTGACCGGATTTCGGATGACGCACGGCCTGATTCTTCCATCCTGGCGCCTTCAATACGCTTCCGTCGCATGATGGTGGCAGGAAGCTGAGGAGTTGAGGTCCTGATGCCGGACGGGTTCAAAATCGGGGAAGTTTCAATTCAATCACCACTGGTCCTTGCTCCAATGGCTGGAATCACCCATTTGCCTTTTCGACGGCTGGTAAGAAAGTATGGGCCTCCGGGACTCTTCTTTACGGAAATGCTCAGTGCAAGGGCACTGCCGGGAGAAAATTTTGATTGGCCCGGTTTTGCGCAAAGCGATGAGGAGGAGCATCCAATTTCATATCAGATTTTTGCTTCCGATCCTGAAGAGGCAGAGACTGCAACACGAAAACTCTGTGAAGGACCTGCAGATATAGTTGATTTGAATCTTTCCTGTCCCGCTCCCGAAATCGCGAAGAAAAGGAAAGCAGGTGCGCATTTACTCAATGACCTTGACATGGTGAACCGGATTTTACGGGCCATGAAAGCAGTGGCAACCGTACCGGTTACAGTGAAAATACGATTGGGGAAGAAGGCAGACAGGAGCTTTCTGGGCGAACTGGCATCAGTTCTGATTGACAACAGCATTAACGCCGCAACAATTCATCCCCGGTTGACCGGTGAAAAACTGAAGCGGGTTCCCCGCTGGGAGTACATCGGTTATATGAAGGAACTGATGAAGGTTCCGGTGATTGGAAATGGAGACGTGAAAACAAAGGAAGACTGTTTGCGCATGTTCTCAGAAACCGGCTGTGACGGGGTGATGATCGGTCGGACAGCAGTGCAGAAACCATGGATATTCAGCTCAATTGCTGGCAAATCCATGGAAATTACATCGGAATTTCTCCTGCGAGTCTACATGGAAGCGGTTAGACTTTTTTCCGGATATTTCAAAGAAACCGTGTTTCTCGGAAGGTTGAAGGAGTTTACCTGGTATTTTTCCAGAAACATGAAATTCGGGCACCATTTTGCTTCCCTCATTCAGAACGCGAACTCATTTACGGATATAAATGCGATCGCGGGAAAAAATTTCGAGGGCAGCTGTTGAAAAAATAACTGGATGATCTATATTTTCATCCGAAGGAATGATTTTGCAACAGGGAGGAATCAATGACAAACTGGATTAAAAGCATGGTACTGATGACAGTAATGACTCTTTTATTTGTGTGGATTGGCCGCATGGTGGGAGGACAGGGAGGTATGGTACTGGCACTTGTAATTGCCACTGCCCTGAACTTCTTTTCCTACTGGTTCTCTGACAGTATTGTGTTGAAGCGGTACCACGCGAAGGAAGTTTCACAACTTGACGCACCTGAATTGTACGGAATTGTGCAGGAATTGTCGGTTGCGGCGGGAATACCCATGCCAAAGATTTACATCGTGCCAGAATCCGCACCCAATGCCTTTGCTACGGGAAGGAGTCCGCAGCATGCGGCAGTGGCTGTAACCGAGGGAATTCTTCAGATTCTGGACCGGAATGAATTAAAAGGAGTGCTGGGACATGAATTGGCCCATGTGGTACACCGGGATATTCTAATTGGCACAATAGTGGCGGTATTTTCAGGTGCAATCATGATACTGGCCAGTATCGCCCGCTGGGGGGCCATATTTGGCGGGTTCGGCAGATCAGGAGATGACGACGGCGGTATTTTTGGCTTGTTGATTGCCATGTTCATTGCGCCTCTTGCAGCAATGATTATCCAGATGTCTATATCCCGTTCCCGGGAATACCTTGCGGACAGCGGGGGCGCAAAATTCTCCGGAAATCCCCATTATCTTGCAAATGCTTTGAGAAAGCTGGAGCAGTTTTCACGACGCGTCCCATTGAAACGGGCCACACCTCAGACCGCGCACATGTTTATTGTGAATCCGTTCTCAGGAAGGCGAATCTCTTCATTGTTTTCTACACATCCGCCCACAGAAGAAAGAATCCGGAGGCTGGAGGAGATGAGTCACTGACGAAAAGGCACACTGCGTTATTTGTCGTGCCAGAATGGCATAATCTGCAGAAAATAACGTCAAGAACTGCCCTTCGAAGGCTGCTTGAGCCGAGTGAAAACTTCCTGACAACTAACAAAATGAGTGAGATAGATACTATAAACGGAATTTCGTGTGATTTATGGCATTGACCTTGCAATTGATTTTAAATGACCTCCATTTTTCATACAAATCGCCCCCCCAATTGGGGGCTTTTTTTTGGTACAATTATAAAAGAGACTGTTTGAAAGGGATGACAGTAAAGAACACGGACAACGTTGAAGTACGGACATTGGCTCTGTGGAAGCAGAAACAAAAAGGTATTGCCGGTCACCCTCGAATTCCGGACCGGCGTTGAAGGAGCATGGTAAAGTATGAAAAAAGCAACGGTAGCAGTGGTGATTGCGGTCTTATGCCTGGTTTTAATTGCGGCAACTTCAGCTGAAGAGGCACGGCTGCGGCGACTTGTATCTCTTTCAGCTTTTTTGAGAACTCATTCGGTGGCAACCTTTAATTATGAAAAATTCATCGAGGGCTCCATAAGCGGCATGCTGAAGACACTTGATCCCCATTCTGTGTTCATGAACCGGGAAGAGTACCGACGGATGCAGGAGGACCAGACCGGTAGTTTTTTCGGGATTGGAATGATCATTTCCATGCGGAACGGAAAAATTACAGTTGTGGCGCCCATTGCTAACACTCCTGCTGCCCGTATCGGACTCAGATCCGGTGATATCATCTATGAAATTAACGATGAATCCACCGAGGACATGAATACAAACGGTGCCGTAAAGCTTCTGAAAGGCAAGAAGGGAACCAAAGTAAACATTACGATCAAACGCCCCGGTGTCAAGAAGCTTTTACATTTCACTGTGGAAAGAGCTGAGATTCCGGAGAGGACTGTAGAATACGCATTCATGACAGATGCAAGTACCGGTTATATTCTTTTGAAGAGCTTTGGAGAAAACAGTGGAAAGGAGATGCTGGAAGCGCTCCAGAAACTGAAGAAGCAGGGAATGAAGCGGTTGGTTCTGGATTTAAGAAACAACCCGGGTGGCCTTTTGAATGCAGCTGTGTACATTTCCGACCTTTTTCTTCCCAAAGGGGACATGGTTGTTTCCATAAAGGGGAGGACCTCATCAGACCGGATTGATTTCCTGGCAAAACGAAATCTGGGGTTCGAGAACCTGCCATTGGTTGTGCTGATTAACAGGGGAAGTGCATCGGGTTCTGAGATTGTAGCGGGGGCGATTCAGGACAATGACCGGGGTCTGATTCTGGGCAAGACGTCCTGGGGCAAAGGCCTTGTTCAGAGCGTGTTCAAGATCGGGGGAGATGAGGCACTGGCGCTAACTACAGCAAAGTACTATACGGCATCCGGAAGATGCATTCAAAGAGATTATTCCCGTTCCTTTGCTGATTACTTCAATCCGAATGAAAAGAAGCTGGAAAAAGAAGAAAAGAACCTGCCACTATTCAAGACCAGAATCGGACGGAAGGTCCATGCAGGTGGTGGGATTACACCGGACAAAGAGATTGACATGGGCACGCTTGATAATTTTCTTGTAAATCTTCGGTTCAGGACATCCGCTTTCTTCCGATTTGCAATTGATTACAGCAATAGCCATACTAATATCCCCAGGAATTTCGAGGCGGACCAGAAAGTGATAAATGCTTTCAAGAAGTTCTTGAAGGAGCAGAAAATTGAATTCACAGAGAAGGAATTTGACAAAGACATTGCATATATCCGAACGACGATTGAGCAGGAAATTCTTTCCACAAAATATGGTCTTGAAGCGGGAGCGCGAAGGTTCCTGAAGATTGATGAGCAGTACAAGAAAGCGGTGTCCAGTTTTTCTGAGGCAATTACGCTTTATAAAAAATCGAGAATGTTGCGAGGGAAAAAAACGGCTGCATTTCAAAAATAAGGGGGAACGCATGAATTTTGAATTTTCTGAGGAACAGCTTCTTCTTCGAAAAACGGCTCGTGATTTTGCTGAAAAAGAAATTCGCCCTCACATCATGGAATGGGATGAGGCTCAGACTTTTCCAAAGGACCTTTTCCATGAAATGGGAGCACTGGGATTCCTTGGTATTGTCGTGCCACAGAAGTGGGGTGGGGTTGGATACGGATATGTGGAATATGCGTCAATTGTCGAAGAAATCTCTCGGGTAGACGGCAGTATCGGCCTTGGTGTTGCAGCTCATAATTCTCTTTGTACCGGTCAGATTCAGAAATTTGCCAATGACAGCCAGAAGGAAAAATATTTGGTTCCTCTGGCGGAGGGAAAGGCTATAGGTGCATGGGGACTCACTGAATCCAGTTCTGGATCAGATGCAGGAGGCCTCCGTACAAAGGCGGAATTGAATGGCGACAAATATATTTTGAATGGCAGCAAGACCTTCATTACACATGGAACTTACGCAGACACATATGTGGTTATGGCACGGACAGACCCTGAAAAAGGAAAGCACGGTATTTCGGCCTTCATTCTGGAAAAAGGCTTCCCGGGCTTTCACCCGGGTAAAAAAGAAAATAAGATGGGCATGCGGGCCAGTGATACTTCTGAGCTTATCTTTGAGGATGCCGAAGTACCCGTAGAAAACCTGCTGGGAAAAGAAGGGGATGGATTCATAAACGCCCTGTCTACTCTTGATGGCGGACGGATTTCAATTGCGGCATACTGTCTTGGAATGGCTCAGGGGGCCCTGGACCATGCAGTGAATTATGCCAAAGAACGCCAGGCATTCGGTAGAAGCATATCGTCTTTTCAAGCTATCCAGTTTAAGTTGGCCGACATGGCCACCCAGGTGGAAGCGGCCAGGTTACTTGTCTACCAGGCAGCGGCAATGCGGGATGCAGGCAAAGATGTAAACAAGATTTCCGGAATGGCAAAGCTGTATGCTTCGGAGGCTGCAGTACGTGTCGCGGATGAGGCTGTCCAGATTTTTGGGGGTTATGGCTATATCAAAGATTATCCTATAGAAAAGTTCTATCGCGATGCGAAATTAGGAACCATTGGTGAAGGGACTTCCGAAATCCAGAGAATTGTGATTGCGCGTCAGTTATTGCGTGATTAGACCGGGGTTCTTTCAGGATCGCCCAACAGAAAGCACAGGTAGCAAATATGAATGATTTGGCAAAACGTGTACTTTCCGGAGATGAGCGGGCATTGGCAAAGGCTATCTCAGTTGTGGAGAATGAAACGGATAATGCCAGATCATTGATGGGGGACCTGTTTTCTCACACTGGAAATGCAAGGATTTTAGGGGTCACCGGCCCGCCGGGGGCAGGAAAATCCACTCTGACAGACGGACTGGTAACCGGTTTTGCGAAGTCAGGAAAGCGGGTCGGTGTGATTGCAGTGGATCCGACCAGTCCCTTTTCGGGCGGCGCAATTCTTGGAGATCGCATTCGGATGCGTAATATATCCACCCTGCCGGGCGTTTTTGTGCGTTCAATGGCTACCCGAGGCGCCCTGGGCGGTCTGACCCACGCCTGCATGGATGTGATCGACATTATGGATGCGGCGGGAATGGACATTGTTCTCATCGAAACCGTTGGAGTTGGCCAGGACGAAGTGGAAATTATCCGGGTAAGTGAATTGAATCTTGTAGTTCTTGTTCCCGGTCTTGGCGATGAGATTCAAGCTATTAAAGCGGGGATTATGGAAATTGCGGACATTTTTGTCATCAACAAGGCTGATCGAGATGGTGTGGAAAAACTGGAAAGCCAGCTGAACTACTTGAATCAACTTTCATCCAGGAACATTCCCGTTCTTCGGACTGTTGGGGTGTCAAATGAGGGAGTGGATGAATTGGGAGATACTGTCTTCAGAACCTTTGAGAAAGATCGTGAGTCGGAATCATCACATAAGCACGAATTTCAACGGGCGGATTACCGGTTGAAGAATGTTCTGTCAGCACGCTTTCTTTCTGTTGCGAGGCAGACAATTGGCGATGATAATTATGAGAATCTTGTTTCTGAAGTCGCCAACAGAAACATTGATCCCTACACTGCATCGGACAGGATAATAGAATCCCTGAGAAAGGGGGGAGCATGGGAATAGCACCGGCTAAGGTGATTGGTTTGACGGGGGGTATTGCCACCGGCAAATCAATGGTTTCCAATATGTTCCGGAAGCTTGGTGCTTTTGTGGTGGACGCGGACAAAATTGCCAGGGAATTGACTGGTAAAGGTTCCCCTGTTGTGGGGAAGCTTGTTGATAGTTTCGGGCTGGAAATCCTGACGAAAAATGGTGAAATAGACCGTAAACAATTGCGTGAACGCATCATTAACGACGAAGAGGCGCGACTGTCGTTGAACAGCATTATGCATCCGGAAATCATCGTCAGGGAAGAGGAAATGGTTCGGGCATCCACGGCCTCTATTAAGATAGTTGATGCGGCACTGTTGATTGAAACAGGAAGTTACAAACGGTTTCGGGAGGTTGTGCTGGTTTATACGCCAAGATACCTTCAGTTGAAGAGGCTGATGGAGCGGGACAGAATAAGTGAAAAACTTGCCAATGGCTTTATTGACACCCAGCTTTCTATTGAGGAAAAGAAGAAGTTTGCAACTCATATCATAGATAATTCCGGTAAAATCTCAGAAACAGAAAGACAGGTAAGGCGGTTGTATGCTCTTTTTTCAGCCTAAAGCGTATGTTGTTTATTCTTATGAGTACTTTCTCGGGCTTTGTGA
>CBEUWV010000045.1:0-9749 GCA_965546895.1 uncultured bacterium | reverse complement strand
GGCAATTATCTTTTTTCTGGTTCTGGGCGTTCCTGCGGCCATCCCCGACACCTTCATTTTTGCCTTCGGCATTTACACTGTCACACTTCTGCTCACGCGAAGTACCTCCGGTGGGGAGCAGGGCCAGGAGTAGACGGGAAAAGAGAAAAAGAGGAGACTCAACACAAAGGCGCCAAGACACAAAGGTCAGAGGGAAAGGGAGGAGATGTTTTCTCGCAAAGAGCGCAAAGGACGCAGGGAATAAAGAGCAAACTCTGTGACTTTTCTGTATCTTTCACCTACTCCCACTCCTACCCTTTCCCTCACGCACTCGTACTTTCACTCGCACTTTCTGCCCCCTACTCTGCAGAGTGATGAGTGATCATTTTTTTCTTGACAGTTTCCGGGAGGTTGTTTAGACTAGAGAAAATTAAAAAACGAACGTTCGGTTTGTTTGGGAAAGTAGAGGTCGGGATGGCAAAAGCGAGAGCATTGAAATCTGACATTTCCATTGAGGCGGTGATGGAAGCGGCATTGGATCTATTCTCCAGTCAAGGGTATGGTGCTACTTCCATGCGCCAGATTGCCGAAAAGGCAAAGGTTTCTGTAGGCAATATCTATCACCATTTCAAGAATAAAGAGGTGATTTTTCAAAGGCTTCTGGACCGGTACTGGGAAGTGGTTCTGGAAGATCTTGCAGACGCGATTGAGGAAGTGGTCAACAGCCATTCCCGGAAGATTCTCCTCATTTATGTGGATGTGATTGAATTCCGGGGTGCCCACATCCGAAAGTTCTATGAAACGATGGCGGAAAGATTTGCCGACAAATACGGTGAGAGCCTGGCCGAACGCCGCAAGAAGGGAGAGCTTGCTGGAGGTGACCCGCTTGTTGGCGTCATGCTGGCAGTTCGCTGGTTCTTCTATTTTTTTACAGTCGAAAAGAGCTTTGGCGTGCCCATGCATTTTGGAATGGACAATCGCCAGGCGATTGATGAGTTTATCAGAATCATGCGTTATGGTGTGCTGCCCCGTGAGAATGGCGGACGGTAGCCGGACAAATTACACGGCTGATGGCCGAGGAGGGAAAGATGGAGGTTGGAAGAAGCGTATGGAGGTCCCGGTTTAGAATTGCTATTTTTCTTGTAACAGCAATTTGCGGTTTGCTGGCAATGTTTGGCGGCATTCCAGCTGAAGCTCAGGTAACTCGGGGCAGTATTGAAGTACACACTCTGGATGCGGCCGGGGGTGCTGCGGTACCCGGTGCGATGGTAAGAGTTGTGAATTCGGAGACAGGATTGCAGCGTCAGACAGTGACCAACGTCCAGGGCCTGGCATTGTTTCGCGCCTTGCCGCCCGGTACCTATAACATTTCTGTGGAACTGACAGGCTTTGCTCCCGTACAGAAGAAGGGTGTTGTGTTGTATGCGGGGCAGACTGCCAAGATGAACCTGAAAATGACACTCACTGAATCTGCCAGTGTTACGGTGACTGCTGAAGTGCCGGTAGTGGAGGTCTACAAGTCAGATACATCGACTAATATTGTGCCACAGCAGATTGAACAGCTGCCGGTGGCAAACCGTGATTTTGAGAAACTGGCATTTATCGCTCCCGGCGTTCAACGGGAGCGGGGTTCGTACCGCTTTATTTCGGGTTCACCGGTCATTGGCTCCAGCGGTAACGCATCTCAGTCAACCATCGTGGTAGATGGCGCAGATTTTACGGATCAGGCGCTGGGGCTTGCCCGCACCCGTTTCAGCCAGGATGCTATCCGGGAATTCCGGGTCATTACCAACCGGTTTGACACCGAGGTGGGAAACTCCGCAGCAGGCGCACTGGCGGTTGTGACCAAGTCCGGGACAAACGAGTTCCATGGCTCCGCGTTCGCATTCTATCGGTCAGATTCACTGAGAACACAGGGCGCGCTGGAAGAGGGAACTCAGGACTTTTCCCGTTACCAGACCGGTTTCACAATCGGCGGTCCTATAGTGAAGGACAAGACACACTTTTTCGTTTCCACGGAATATGTGAATGAAAAGAACATTACGTTGTTTCGGCCGGGCGGGGCCTTTGCCGACCAGGCGGAAGATGTAAGCAATCCATTCGACCAATTGATGCTCATGGCCAGTCTGGATCACCAGATTTCGGATGCTCAGACGATAACCGCCAAGCTGGTGTACGAAGATTATCACATGGACAATTACCATGTTGGCGGCGTGGCGGATGTTTCCTATGGAAACGCGCTGGATCGGAATAACTGGAACCTGGTTATGAATCATACCTGGGTAATCAGCGACAACCGGCTCAATGAATTGCACATCCAGGCGGGACACCGGAAATATGATGAGCCAACGAATTCCAATGATCCCGCGGAGTGGTTTTCTTCCGGTGCTACATTGCAGACCGGTACCAATATCACCGGTCATATCGTGGGCGATGGAGATTACTACGGAATAAGTGATACATACCACTGGCAGATAATGGCTGGAAACACCACCCATGACGTCAAGTTTGGCGGTTCCATCCAGTGGATTTCAGAGGAATCTGACATTCCCCTGTATCAAAATGGTTTGTGGATTTATCTCACCGATGACCGGACTCTTCCGCTCCTGTATGCTTACGGTGTGGGCTCTTCGGATATCAAAAAGGACACCACGCTGTATGGTGCATTCATCCAGGATGACTGGCAGGCAAGTTCCAACCTGACACTTACATTCGGCATTCGCTACGATTTGGACACAGATGGAAATAACCCGGATTTTACCCATCCGCTGGAACCGGAGAAGAGAAGCAAGGACACAGACAATATTCAACCGCGCTTTTCTTTTGTATGGGACACCAAAGGAAATGGAGAAACGGTTGTCCGAGGCGGTGTCGGGCTCTTTACCGGACGGTATCTGCTGGTACCGGCCTTCACTGAGTTGCAGCAGAATGGCATTACCGGAAGAGTTCTTCACTCCAATGTGAACGGGTTGCTGTACGGGCTGCCTCCCGCGTTCTGGTTGAACCCGGCGGATCCTGAACATTCCGGTTTGCCGCTTCCCGCTGATAGCACCCTGCTTGAATCCAGCCTGAAGGCGCCGCAGGCTACCCAGGCCAGCTTGGGCGTGACGCAGAAGCTGGGTGACAGCGGTCTTTTCCTGGATCTGGAAGCTGTGTACGCCAAAGGCCGGGATGAGATAATTGTCCGGGATACCAATTTTGGTGGGAATGCCAATCCGGTTCGGTTGAATCCGGCCTGGAATCAGATCAATATGTACACCAATGAGGGAAGTTCCCGATACAAGGCCTTTATTGCGAGCCTCAACGGTCAATTGAAGCGGGGAGATCTTATAACCGCGTCTTTGACAGTGGCAAGTAAGAAAAATATTTCAGATGACTTCAGCCCGGTTTTTCCATATGGGTATCCCTCGGATCCGGCAAATATTGACGGTGAATGGGGACGCAGCCGGAATGACGAACGGGTCCGCCTGGTCTTAAGCGGAATTTTTCATCTGCCATGGGATGTGATAGTGGCACCCATTTATGAGTATGGCTCCGGTCAGCCGTGGAACCATCGCCTGGGTTATGATTTCAATGGAGACGGGAAAAACTCTGACCGACCGGAAGGCGTAAAAAGAAACAGCGAGCATGGTCCGCTTTACCGGAACCTGAGTCTGCGAATCACCAAGACTTTTCAGCTTGGAACTGGCAGGTTGGATATCATTGTTGAGGGCTTTAATATTTTCAATACCGTCAATTACGACGTGTCTTCGGTTGACGCTGCGGAATATCTTGCCGGCCCGACTCTGGCAAATCCGACAGCATCTTATATCCCCAACGCAAATTTTGGAACTTACAGGGCTACACTGGATCCCAGGGAAATCCAGCTGGGCCTGCGGTATCACTGGTAAAAACCTACAGGTCCGGGCAGAAAAACTGCCCGGACCTGACTTAAAGGAGAATAGATATGATTGAAACTGGCCTCAAAGGGCGGGTTGTAATTGTTACAGGTGCGGCGGCAGGCATTGGGAAATCGACGGCGAAAGCATTTGCAAAAGAAGGGTGCCGGGTTTCGGTTTGGGATGTGAACAGTGAGGCAGGTGAAAATTTAGTCGAAGAGCTGACAGTCCATGGCCACGAGGCAGTTTTTCAGAAGGTGAACGTGGCAGATAGCGAAGAAGTCGATGCCGCAGTGGCAGAGGTGATTGAGCGCTGGGGAAGCGTGGATGTGCTGGTTAACAACGCCGGTATTGTGCGGGACAGCCAGCTTGTCAAGTGGAAGGATGGCCAGGTTGTGAAGCAGATGACGGATGCTGAGTGGGATGCCGTAATCGGTGTAAACCTCAAGGGAGTTTTCAACTGCAGCCGCGCGGTCATTCCGTATATGATTCAGGCGAAAAAAGGTGTCATTTTATCGGCCTCTTCCGTGGTGGGACTCTACGGAAACTTTGGTCAGACCAACTACGTGGCCACCAAGGCCGGTGTAATTGGCATGACGAAAACATGGTCCCGCGAGCTGGGAAGATACGGCATTCGCGTAAACGCCGTGGCACCGGGATTTGTCGCAACTGAAATACTGGCATCCATGCCGGAGAAGGTATTGGACGGAATGAAGGCCAGAACACCGCTGAAACGGTTGGGGGATCCCGTCGATATTGCCAACGCCTATCTCTGGCTGGCCTCTGACGCGTCTGCCTATGTAAGTGGTACAGTGTTGTCGGTAGACGGCGGATTGGTAGTGGGGACATGAGATATAACTTTGCAGAATCCGCGTTCTATATTTTGCTGAAAACCTGACATCTGGAGGGCACATGAAACGGTATGCACAGATTGTTTCAACGGGTAGATATTTACCGGAACATGAGATGACAAATGACATGCTTCGCAAGCGCTTCGACGGGATTGTTCCTGATTTTATCGACAAGATGGAAGCAGGCAGCGGCATTAAGAGCAGATTTTATGCGCCGGATGACTGGGCAACTTCAGATGTGGCTCTGCCGGCAGCCCGTCAGGCATTGGAACGGGCAGGTCGAAAGCCGGAAGATGTTGACCTGGTGATTCTCGGAACAGATTCCCCGGATTACATCACACCCGCGACCTCGGTGGTGTTGCAACACAAGCTGGGAGCAAAAAATGCCGGTACCTTTGACGTGGGTTGTGCTTGCGCGTCCTTTCCGACGGGGCTTTCCCTTGCAGCTGGAATGATAGCTGCGAATGCCTCCATTCGGACGGTCCTTGTGGTGGGAGTTTACCTGATGCATAAGCTGGCGAGTCCCGATGACCCGATGATCTTTTTCTATGGGGATGGGGCTGGCGCGGCAGTGGTGGAACCGGCGGATGAGCCCGGATTCATCAGCTCGGCATTTCTGGCCGACGGTTCTTATCACAGGAACTGGGGGATCTATTCCGGCGGAACCTTTGAGCCGGCCAGTGTCGGGTCCGTTGAAGGAGGGCGTACTCAGGTCCGGATGGTGGACCGATATCCACCGGAAATCAATCACAAGGGCTGGCCCCATATTGTCCGGACACTGGCGGAAAACGGAGGGTTCTCTGTTTCCGATATTGACATGGCAATTTTTACACAGGTTCGGCGGCCTTCCATTGAGCTTGTTATGGGAGAGTTGGGAATTCCCATGGGAAAAACCCATACCGTGATGGAGAAATGGGGCTATACCGGTTCCGCATGTGTAGGGATGGCCTTTGACGATGCGGTTCAACAGAACAAAGTGAAGCGTGGTGACCTGGTGGTTTTTGTCGGCTCAGGGGTGGGGTACAACCAGGCCGGATCCGCTTTCAGGGTGGGAGAATTGTGAACACGTGGTTACTGATTCTTCTGATTGCCTTCGGATTGCTGCTTGTCCTGACCATTGGTGCAGGGGTAGGATTTTATCGGAATCCACTGGCGGTTAACACTTATTTTGAACGAAGGGCTTTGAAGCGGGCCGGTGGCCTCCGGGCCCGTGTTATTCCTGTTGCAATGGGAAATCTGATGCTGTGGGAAGGAGGAGACGGCCCCTCCGTTCTCCTCCTCCACGGGGCGGGCGATCAGGCGGGGACATGGTCAAAAGTGGTCCCGCAGCTGGTGGGGAAATATCGAGTGCTGGTTCCCGATCTTCCGGGGCATGGTGAAAGCGAGCCACAGAACAGCCCTCTGGATGTGGAGATGATGTTCAGTGCGGTGAACGAAATGCTCGCCGTTGTTTCGCCGGATGAGCCGGTCACCATCGTGGGGAACTCACTGGGGGCATGGGTGGCCCTGCTGATGGCAGCCCGACAACCGGAAAAGGTCAGACGGGTTGTTCTGGTGAACGGCGGTGCCATTCGAGGGGACTACAAAGGACCCGGCCTGATTCCGGAAAATGTAGCGGATGCAAGGCGTCTCATGGTTGTTCTGATGGGACCGGAAGGAGAGATTGTCCCGAATTTTGTTCTGAAAGATGTAGTTCGAGAGGCTCACAGGGGGCCGCTGGTTCAGTTGATGGCAAATCCATCTGCGATGGGAGCCAGTCTTCTTGACGGGAAGCTGGATGAAGTCAAAGTTCCAGTGGATCTGCTATGGGGAAAACTGGATCAGATGTTTGATCTGTCATATGCCAACCGGATGATGGACGGATTGCCCATGGCCCGAATTACGATTCTGAAAGATTGCGGCCATGTACCGCAACGGCAGTGTCCCGTTCATTTCACTAAAGAACTTCTGAAGATTCTGCAGGAGGTTCCGGAGAACCAGGGAGAATGACGAGATGATACACGGCGACATTCTGGGAGAGCGGACACGGTTAACACCCGATGCGGAAGCATTGCTGGAAGTGAAAACAGGCCGACGTTTTTCCTACGAAGAATTGAATAACAGGGCCCTGAAATGGACCGCTGTGATTCGCAATGACCTGGGCCTTTCAAAGGGAGACCGATTGGGCTTACTTTGCGGAAATCGTGTTGAGTTCCTTGATGTGTTTTTTGCCGCAATCAAGGCCGGTGTGGTCATTGTTCCCCTGAATACCCATCTGGCGACTCCCGAACTGGAGGAAATTGTCCGGGATTCAGGCATTCGTTGTCTGGTTTATGATGGTGCATTCAATGAAACCGTCCGGGAGCTTCACCAACAGGTTCCATTGGAAAAATGGGTCGCGCTGGACAAGCCGTCGGTTCCCGATGACAGGAGTGCAGAGGCCCTTTTGAATTCAGTGGATTTGCCGATTCTTTTTCAGAAGATACTGCCGGAGGAGCTCTGCGCCTTACTGTACACCAGTGGCACGACCGGCAGCCCGAAGGGCGTTATGATTCCCCATCGTATGTTGACCTGGAACGGGTTTAACACCGTGTCCGGCTGGCAGCTTCGTTCCGATGATGTCAGTTCGATTTTCACGCCTTTGTACCATGCCGGGGGATTGGGTGCGTTTCTTATTCCCCTGTTCACAATCGGGGGCAGGATTGTGCTGCACAGCCATTTTGATTGCGAAGAGGTATGGAATACAATTGAAAAAGAGGGTTGCACTGTGGTTCTCGGCGTTCCGGCGATCTGGAAAATGCTGGCAGAGAGCCCGGAGTTTGAGAGAATTGATATTTCCCGAATCCGTTGGTTGATCTCAGGGGGGGCACCCCTGCCACCTTCGCTGGTGGAGCTATACAGAAAGCGCGGACTGGTTCTCCGACAGGGCTATGGTCTCACTGAAGTAGGGGTGAACTGCTTTGCCATGACAGATCGGGATGCCTGGGAACATCCCGGCTCCATTGGCAAGCCAATGATGTTCACCGAAGCAATACTTGTCACCGAAAACGGAGAGGAAGTGGAAGCGGGAGAAGTCGGGGAATTGACTTTCAGAGGCCCCCACGTTTCAGCCGGATACTGGCACAATCCGGATGCGACTGCCGAAGCATATGACGCGAATGGATTTTTCCACACCGGAGATCTTGCGAAATGCGACAAGGATGGGTTCTTCTACATTTCCGGGCGCCGGAAGGAGATGTTCATCTCCGGAGGCGTAAATATCTATCCAGCTGAAATTGAGGCAGTGTTGGCCCAGCATCCGGCCATTCTGGACTGTGCAGTAGTGGGTATTCCCCATGAAAAATGGGGAGAAGTCGGCGCTGCATTTCTTGTTTTTGCAGAGAATATGGAAATAAAGCCCGATGAAATGATAAAATGGCTTGAAAAACGCATTGCGCGCTACAAGGTCCCGAAGCACATCGTCATTCTGGATCGGCTTCCCCGGACCGCCTACGGAAAGGTTTTGCGTGCGGATCTGATTAAAAGGTTTTCAAAACAAGGAGGATAACCGTGAGAGAACCCATTTACATTGCGGCTTACCATCAGTCAAAATTCGGTAAGTTGTTTAACATGAGTGTGCCGGAAATTATTTCCAATGCCGTCACTGAAACCTGTGCGGAGATTGGTACGGAACCATCCATTATGGATGTGGGCGCCATCGGCGCTGTCTGTAATATTTCCCTGAACGGACAGGGACTCATTGCCGGACTCATGGCGGATGTTCCCGGTCTGGCAGCAAAACCTATCGAAGCGGTGGAAATAGCGTGTGCTTCAGGCGGGCAGGCGGTAATATCGGTAATCCATAAACTGCTCCTTGGGATGGGTGACATTGGTATCGCAGTCGGTTATGAGAAAATGCGCAATGATGAGGGCAAGATGGACGGAAAGCTCGTGGGGGCGGCCCTGGGCTACTTCTCCCATCCGGATGACCGGGAAGGAAAGGTGTATGTTTTCCCTCATATATTTGCTGAAATTATGCAGAAATATATGGATACCCACAATGTGACGGAACGGGACCTGGCAGCCATCTCCGCTTTGGAATATGCCAACGCACAGCACAATCCCTATGCCCAGATGAACGGTATTCAAGTTTCCCTGGACGAAGCAACAAAAGTAGAAGGACGGAACCGGTACATCGTGGAAGGGCTGCCACTGAAAACCTACGACTGTTCTCAGATTACAGATGGGTATGGAGCGCTGATCCTGGCGACAGAGAAGGGCCTGGCGAAACTGGGCGTGGACAAAGCAGATTGCGTCGAAGTGGCAGGGTATGCGCAAGCTACCGACCCCCTCAGCGTAAGCGGTCGGGACGTCCTGAAGCCGGCCGGGGCCTTCCGGGCCATGAACGAGGCATACAAAATGGCCGGTGTAACACCCAAGGATGTGGGTGTTGCGGAAGTGCATGATTGTTTTACCGTCATGGGGGCCATTGCGGCGGAGGTCCTTGGAGTTGCCGATTATGGTAAAGGGGCGGCTTTCTGGCGTGACGGCCATGCCGCGGTGGACGGCTCCTGTGCCATCAACACCTCCGGCGGCCTCATTGCCAAGGGGCATCCGATCGGAGCCACCGGCATTGCCATGATCGGATGGAGCGCGCTGCAGCTACTGGGCAAGGCACCTGCACCATTGCAGGTAAAAAATGCCGGGGTCGCTGCCACATTCAACATTGGCGGGCCCATCTGCGCGTCTGTCTGCACCGTTTTGAAACCCGGGAAATAATCCCCGGCAGGATATGTGGCTGTGAGCAACTCAATTGAACCTATGAAAAGCGGGAAACAGGCGCCCATTCCATCTGGTGGGAGTACCACGGAACTGGAAATCGGGACGCTGTCTGTCTGCTGAATGGCCTGGCAATGCATACCAGAGCCTGGTACGGGTTTTTGCCATTGCTCCTGGATGAATATGACGTGATACTGTATGATTTCCCCGGTCAGGGGCAGTCGTCCAAAGAGGATATTCCATACTACATCCCGGACATGGCACGTCTGCTTGTGGAAATCATGGATTTGAGTTCAGTGGCTCC
>CBEUWV010000044.1:0-9764 GCA_965546895.1 uncultured bacterium | reverse complement strand
TGCACTGAGGAGGTTGCCATGTTTCTTCCCAAAGAGGGCCTGTTGCTTAGAATATTTGTCGGGGAGGATGACTCCGTTGACCGAATGGCCCTGTATGAAGCCATTGTAATGAAAGCAAGGGAATTGAATATTGCCGGTGCTACCGTTCTCAGAGGCGGCATGGGATTCGGCGCATCCAGCCGAATTCACACATCAAAGATCCTCCGTCTCTCGGAAGATTTACCCATAATTATTGAAATTGTGGACACTGAAGAAAAGATCAATTCCATTCTCCCGTACCTCGATGAAGTTATTGAAGGCGGTATGGTAACCCTGGAAAAAGTAAAGATATTGAAATATCTTTCCAACACATCACGGTAAAACAGGTTGAAGAATTAACTTCCTTTGTTATAATGAAATTGGTTTTTGGCAATTCTGAGTTCAGGGCCCATAGCTCAGCTGGCAGAGCCCCCGGCTCATAACCGGATGGTCCCAGGTTCGACCCCTGGTGGGCCCACCATAAAGGTGGTTCAGTTTGATTGAAAAGAAATTTCATACAATCATTTGGATATTTAAAGGTGTTCCGACAACTGGAACACCTTTTTTCATTGGAGGAGGTGGCTTTGAAGACAGTGTTAGGTAATTTGCAACGCTATCAGGATTTACTTCTTAAAATCCGTCAATTGGAACATGAGCTGACAACCTACCCGGAATCGGTTGAAAATCTGGGTCGACAACTGAAACAGCATCAGATAGCCGTGGCACGTTCACAGGAACAACTTTCCGAGAATAGTGGGCAAAAAGACAGAAAGGAAGAATATCTGGTTTTGTGTAAGGACAATCTTGAAAAGTTTGAGCAGGATCTCATGGAAGTCACAAACCAGAAGGAGTATTCCGCCGTCCTGAAAGAAATTGACAGCACAAAACGTGAAATTCAGGAAACGGAAGCTTTGATTGTCAACCTCATGGAAAGCATAAAGCAACTGGAAACAGACTATGGACAATTGAGCTCAAACACAGAACAACTTGAGAATGATTACAATGAGGCCGTTTCCGGATTTCAGGATACAAACCGGGAAAAAATCAAAGAAAAAGAAAAACTGGAAAAGGAAAAACGGCGCCTTGAAAAATCAATTCCTGCCTCGCACATGAGAAAATTTAACCAGATCGCGGCCAAACGTTCCGGTATTGCCGTATCGACAGTTTCTAAGGAATGCTGTTCCGCCTGCAACATGAAAATCCGTCCCCAGAAAATAAATAATATGCAAAGGAATCCTGACAAATTATACATATGTGATAATTGTCAGCGGATTCTTATCTATATTGAAACAGATGGCGACAATAGCTGACAGACTGATCAGACTGAAGCAAACCATTCAGGAAACTGCACGTTCCTGTGGTCGCGATCCGAAATCTATCCATCTGGTAGCCGTTTCCAAACGAAAGCCATTGTCTGATATTCGCTCAGCCGCCCTGGCGGGACAGATCATCTTCGGCGAAAACCGAATTCAGGAAGCAGTTAAGAAACAACAATCATGTCAAAACCTGTCTATCAGCTGGCACATGATCGGTCACCTGCAGAAAAACAAAGTAAAACAAGCCGCAACAGTTTTTGATGCAATTCATTCTATTGACAGCATCGAACTTGCAGAACGCCTCAACCGGTCATTGAGTAAAATCTCCCGGACCATGGATTGTTTCATCCAAGTGAAATTATCGGAAGAGGAAAGCAAAACAGGCGTAGCACCGGATAATCTAAGCCGCGTTGCCTCTTATGTTCAATCACTTCCCAACCTTAATCTGATTGGTCTCATGGGGATGCCTCCCTTCACTACTGACCCGGAACAGGCAACCCCCTATTTCCGGAATCTGCGCCATTTACGTGACGAATTGAACCGCAAAGAAATGGAGCAAAATCCAATTGAGGAGTTGTCCATGGGGATGTCTCACGATTTCAAGGTTGCCATTCGCGAAGGTGCCACGTATATTCGTATAGGAACACTGATATTCGGGGAGAGAACTTATGATCGTCGCTAACAACTTTCTCTTTGCACTTGCCACTGTTCTCGGTTACGCGCTGGAATTCTACATCTGGATTGTTATCATTCGGACCTTGATCACATGGGTAAATCCGGACCCGAGAAATCCGGTGGTTCAGTTTCTTGCCTCAGCCGTAGATCCTGTCACCCGCCGGATGCGGCGTGCAATGCCCTTTCTCAGAATGGGAATGATGGACATTTCACCGCTTATTTTGATTTTTGTTCTTTTTTTTCTGAAGATTTTCGTGGTTCGTACTCTGATTCAGCTTTCAATGTAAGGAGGGCTCATGCGTTTTACTCCCATGGATATCACGAATCGTACTTTCTCCCGTTCTTTCCGTGGTTATGATACAGAAGAAGTTAAAAACTTTCTTCAACTGGTATCAGAAGATCTGGAAGCCCTCATTGCAGAGCAAACCGGACAGAAAAAAGAACTGGAGCACTTGAAGGAATCGCTGTCTGACCTCCGTGAACGGGAACGAATCCTCAAAGACACCATGCTCCTTGCCCAGGAAACCAAGGAAGAAGTCAAAAAAAATGCCATGAAGGAAGCAGAAATTATTGTCCGGGAAAGCGAGCTTCAGGCGGAACGAATAGTCGCAACTGCCCACGAGAGGGCTACCGGTGTTCAACAGGAAATTGATGAGCTCATCCGAAACCGCAGTCAATTGATTCGCGAATTGAGTGCATTGATTCAGAGAACAGAATCATTCCTGGAAACATTGAAGCAACCCTCTCCTTCCAGCGAAGAACTTACCGACTGAGGCATCCCACTATGAAAACCCGACTTACCAACATCAGGGAAATTGTTACACCGTGCCGTCCCGATGTTGCTACCGGAAAAGATATGGATCGGCTGACGGTGTATTGCGATTCCGACATAATTCTCTCAGATGGAAAGATTGAATCGATTGTCCCCCGAAATCACTCCTATCCGGACGTTGACCAAATCGTGGACGCTGAGAGCTCAGTTGTAATGCCTGCGTTTGTTGACTCTCACACCCATCTTGTTTTCGGCGGAACCCGTGAAGATGAATTCAATCTTCGATTAAAAGGCAAGAAATACATGGAAATCGCTGCAATGGGCGGCGGAATCAACAGCACTGTCCGGGCCACCCGAATGGAAGATGAAGACACTCTCTTTAAAAAGGCGGTTCAAAATCTTCACGATATGATTGAGCATGGAACAGCCACCTTTGAAACAAAGAGTGGATATGGCCTGAACACAGAAACGGAACTGAAACAGCTTCGAGTAATAAAACGCCTGCAGGATACTCAACCTGTGGATATAAAGGCCACTTTCCTCGGCGCTCACGAGATCCCCGATGAATTTCGGAACCGGAAAAAGGATTATGTCAACCTTGTATGCGAAGAAATGATTCCAGCCGTTAAAAAACAGGGGATCGCTGAGTATTGCGACATTTTCTGTGAAACAGGCGTTTTTGACATTGACGAGTCCAGAATCATTTTAAGGAAAGCACAGGAGTCGGGTTTCAAGTTGCGGGTTCATGCGGATGAACTGACTCCCCTGGGGGGCGGTGAACTGGCCGCCGAGCTGGGGGCATCCAGTGCCGACCACCTGGTTCATGTGACCCGGACCGGTATCGACAGGATGGTTCAAGCCGGCTTGGTTTTCAATATGCTGCCGGGGACAACTTTCTTTCTCATGTCAGATCAGTATGCTCCAGCCCTGGATATCCTCGCCGCAGGTGGAATCCTCGCCCTTAGCACCGACTTCAATCCCGGGTCGTCATACACCCACTCCATGCCCATGATTATTACCCTTGCTTGCCTGAAAATGGGACTGACGATTGAACAGAGCATCAATGCTGCAACCATTAACGGGGCTTATTCTCTGGGTCTTCAAGATGTAACCGGCTCTATTCATCCTGGAAAACAGGCAGACCTCACCTTCCTGGATGCGCCATCCTACAAATTCCTCGTTTATAATTTTGGAGTAAACAGGGTGCGTGCAGTAATGAAAAAGGGAAATTTTATTTTCCAAAAATCCTGATTTCGATTTTGTCTCCCAACTTCAGTTTGTGTTTTTTCACCGTGCCCGGGTTTGCCTCCACCACATATTTGGCCATGTTCATGCTTCCATAACTGGGGCAGTCCGATTGGTCACACGGAGGGACGTTTTCAACGTAATAGACAATTTTTTTGTCTGCCGAAAGCCAGATGATATCCAGATGAATAAAGCAATTCTTCATCCAGAAAGCGTAGGGAGCCGGATGATCGTAGATGAACAACATTCCGGTATTTGGGGCCAGGGAATGCCGATACATCAAGCCACGAATCCACTGTTCCTGTGTGGTGGCCAGCTCCATCGTCAAAACTGTCTTATCCGGTAAAATCACGGAACCGTAGCGGGTTTTTTCCTTTGCCATCAATGAAAGGCAAAACATCATCAGAATCGGGATTATTAAAATTTTTCTCATGACGAACTCAATATTATCCGGCTTTCCAGCTTCACAAAGGAATGCTTGCATCCCCAACTGTTGCAAATCACAATTGCCTCTCTATACTGGCAATCCGGTTTCAGGTAGATCGCAACAAACATACCATTCTGGCAATAACATGGAGCGACGACCTCAAAGGGAGTCCCGCAGACCGGACAGCTAATGTCTAACAATTCATCCCGGGGAATCTCCTTTCCTCCGATCACACGGCTGTCTCCCTGGATTGGGCTCAGATAGATGTCTGTATCTCCATTTGTTCCGGAATGAACGCGAAGATGGATAGTGGAAAGACCATCAATCCGGGGATTCTTATCATCAATCAGATTGTGGCCGTTACAACAGAAGGCCGCTGTAACAATCCGTCTGCCACTGTCATCTTTCAGAATACCCTGAACCTGATTTGTCATATTAACTCCGTTTCACTTTCATTTATAGATTCCGGACACCTTTTCAATTTGTTCCCGCTCTCCCATGATAATCAATGTATCCCCGGATTGCATCTCATAATCTGAATCGGGGTTAAAAAGCACTTTCCCATTCAGTTGTCGCACTGCAAGAATCAAAGCCCCGGTCCGCCTCTTTAGGTTGATCTGGCTTATGCTGGCCCCAACGATTTCCTCGTTGATGTCCACCTTTATTTCACCTACCTCCAGGAACAGATTTCGAGCCGGTGCCATAATATCAACAAGATTCACCAGGTTGGGTTGCACGAGGACCGTCGCCATCCTCCTCGCGCTGATTTCATGCATACAGATTACTTCATCCGCACCCGCCCTTCTCAACTTTCCAACACTGTCCCCGGCGATCGACCGCGACACAACCCGCACATTCGGGTTCAGGGTTTTCGCGCTGAGCGTGAGAAAAACATTCTCTGCGTCACTGGAGAGACAGGCAACTACGGCTGAGGCTTTTTCAATGCCCGCATCCAGGAGTACCTGGTCTTCTGTCGCGTCCCCTGTCAAAAATGCGATTTCCTCAGGGATTGGTTTCGTTTCCTTTTCGACAACGACAACGTTTTTACGATTTTCCACGAGAATTGATGCCACATCGTGTCCGATCCGGCCATATCCACACACGATAATATGATTCTTCATTTTTGAAATAACCTTTTCCATCTTTCGCCCCCTGATTATTCGCTGTAAATCCCCCTCGATAAGAAATGAGGTGATTCGTGTAAATGAATAACCAATTAATCCAACGCCAACCAGAATCACCACTATTGTAAACAATCGACCTGAGCTTGAAAGCGGCACCACTTCACCGAATCCCACGGTCGAAATGGTAATGACCGTCATGTACAGGCTGTCCAGAAGAGATGTATGTTCAATCAGGTGATACCCAAGAGTCCCGCATGCCAGAACCACAAGGAGCATCACGAAAAGACCGAATATGTGCCGGATACGCATTGACTCAGAAACTATAGGCCGGTTTGGACACCAATGGATTCATCTTTATCGTTTTCTTCATGAACAGGAAATTAATTTCCACATCATACTTTGCCGAAATTTCAATGCTCTTTCCTCTCTTCATGATCTTGATATCCTTTTTGCCGATGGGGAGATCCAATTCACGTGCCTTATCAGTCAGAATTTTGTAAATTTTCTCCTGATGACCATGAAAATTATAATATGAGGATGCCAGCTGGCCCATCTCATCTTTCATCTGAAGGTTGTTGTATAGAACAGGAACAACTTGTATTGCCATTATTGCAATGTACACAATGATAAGAATGTATAGAATACAACCCAAACGGCTCTCACCCTTTTGTTTCTTCATCCAGCAACCTCCTTTCTCTCAATGGTTTTGCAAGAACTTCCTTTATATTCTGCACCAATTTATCCCGTTCGTCAATCACGTAGCGGGTGGCGTCGATAGGCGGGTGGACTATCAGCTCAATTTTTATCCCCGGATTAATCAATCCCAGTCCCTTCACATGTATCTCATCAGCATGGACTATCGTAACGGGCAGCAGGGGAACTCCATACTTGATTGCCGTCACTGCAGGCCCTTTCTTCATTTTATGCTTCAAGAAGTCCCGGGTTCGTACTCGAGTGCCTGTGAGAGCCATAATATACGGGTAGCGGTTAAACATCCGTGCTGCCCGTCCAATGGCGCGAATTGCCCGCTTTCGATTCTTCCGGTCAATTGGCATGAAACCAAAAAAATAGATTATCCACCCAAAAAAAGGATAGTACATCAGTTCTTTCTTCATGATGGCCCGGTAAATCCGGGGAAGACCCACCATCAGGGCATAAATATCAAAATCGCTCTGGTGGTTGAAAACAATGATGTACGGCGGATTCTTCGGGACGTTTTCCCACCCTTCCCAACTGACAGTAGCGTTGGCGGACCAGAGACAGGCCCTTGCCCAGGATCTTGCGAATGTATCCACAAGCCAGTCCTTATACGGAAAAATCAAAATTGTCAACACGGAAAGACTTACCAGAGCCACGATCGTAGTGATAAGCAATGTTACCCGATAGAGAATTGTCCATAAAACCCTGGCCATCATGGAATCTTTCATTCTCACAGCTCTTTGAATTTTATCAGGTCAGCCACGCGTACTGATTCATACTTCATGCTTCAATGGCGGTGGAGATTTCCATGCATGATCTTCAGCGATTCATTCAGTCGCTGGTCCGCAGGCATATTAGTCAGCCTCTGGTTCATATCCTCATCATCTTCCGCTCTTAACAATTCTGCCATATATTGAAGTACAGATTCCGGGAATATCCCTTCCCTTGTATACAGCTCAGCCCTCTTCTGCAAAACAGCGGCAGATTCCACACAACTTCTCGGCAGAGGTGGCAAATGATCAAGCAGTTTTTCTTTCCCGAGTTTATCCATCGACAGATAGAGATCCTCCGCGATTTTCATTGATTCCTCAGGGTGAGACAAGCCCCACTGGACGGCCATTGTGATTCCCGACAGGATGAGATGAATCAGCGCGCTTCCGTCCGCTGTTCTCAACTCGACAGTCTGTCTGCTCTTTCCTGAGATCTCATCTTTTTCATCCCTGGGGTTAAGGCTGGCTGCCAGTTCATGAACAGTCTGCCATCCAAGTGGAACACGAATCATTGCCGTTCGGTTCAAATCACTCCAGCATACCCGTGTGGGTGCTTCCTGTCCGGGAACCAACCGCAAATACGCGGATGAAACCGTGTTTCCGAAAGCCGTCAATGAATCCGCGTAATGGCAGACCCCACCGATTAGCTGCCTGGCTTTTGTGGACAATTCACCGTTTTTCTCCACCATCACATTTTCGTCACCATCTTTGAGCATCATGTGAAAATGAAACCCATTTCCGGCAACTCCTTCTTCAAGTTTCGGTGCAAATGTCGCAATACAACCATGTTCTTGTGCTACATTCCGTACAATCCACTTCGCAATGACCAGGTCATCCGCCATATCCTCAACTGGAGCCGGAAGAAACTCAATTTCCCATTGTTCCCCGAACCGACCATTAATTTCCGGAATATTACTCGCAAGATTTCTGATTACCCCAACTTCGCTGTGCGCATACTTGACAGAACCTGTAATCCGGGCAATGTGCCGCACCATTTCTTCCACTATAGAACCGTTTTTTACAAAGGGTCCGGTTGCATGATAGCCTGACTGAATGGAAAGTGGATAGTGATCCCCGTCTTCCGTGCTGGGCCTGTAGAGAAGAAAAAACTCCAACTCCCCCAAAGCAAACAGAGAAAGTCCACTGGAAGCTTTCAACAATCGCGATGCCTCACGCAGAATATTCCCCGGTGCAAAGGTCGCCAGATTCCCCTCTCTGTCAAAGAAACGACACATTATGCCAAGAGTTTTTTCACTGAATGGATTGAGAAACGCCGTTCTGTACACCGGCACTACATATAAATCCGAACAGGCCGTTTCCACAAGGCCTTTGAACAGGGAGGAACCATCCGCCCGTTCTCCCTCAGCCAGGAGTTCCGTAACCTGCTCCCGATTCTGGACTGGAAGCCGAAGTTCCTTTAATTTGCCGTCAAGGCCTGTGTAATGAAAAGAAAGAAATTCAATGGACATTTCCTCGATTACCCGGAGAAGGTCTTCCAGGGTGAACTCATTGCGCGATTTGTTCAAGAATAATTCAAGGGGATTTTCAAGACCAAAGGGCCTGGCCATCTTTGCCTCCTGCAGCATTGGTCATCCCATTATGCCAGATTTACATCGCCATGCAATATCAAAACCCATTGGTGGACTCAAGTTTGAGTGGAATCAAGTTTAAGTCTGAGTCTGAGTTTAAGTTTAAAGAGTTTGAGAAAAGCCTAGGGAAACCACTCCCTTATTTTTTTCCACCTGATATCCAACACCCTTCACTTGGAACCCGGTAGTCGGGGCCGCGGCAAGCGGTCAGATTCTGGCCACATTCAACAGAATCTGGTCAACTACCTGATTCCGCCTGAAACAGAGACTTGCATATCATCTTTATTTACAATTACTTACGTTTTCACTGTTTTTGGCATGATACTTGGAAGGTTATTTTTCGAGAGAAGATGCAAAGGAAAGAATATGAAGGTAGTCATCGTAGACAACGAACCCACAATTCTGAGAAGCCTGGAGATCTTGATTCAGTCGAAGGTGGATAAGCTTACATGCTTCATTAACCCGGATTCCGCGCTTCAGTATATCCAGGATAATGCATCTACCGTTGACGTCTTGTTTGCTGATTACTTTATGCCGGATATGAATGGCCTGGAACTTATTAAACGAGCTCTCCCTTACCTGAAACCTGAAACTATAAAGGTTATCATATCCGGCCATATTGATCTGATTCCGGGCATATCATGCGGCGATGTTCCGGTGGATCATCTGCTCTCTAAGCCTTTTGATCTGGATCGACTTCTCTCAATACTGAAACTGCCGACTCAAAGCCAGTCATATAAACAACCGTAACAATAGAAAAGGAGGTGAATCCGGTACCTGATAAAAGCAAACTCTGACGTTATAAACCGATGGAATCATAATTGATATTTTGAATAAGGAGTGAATAACATGAAGAAAAGAATTGTTGGAATCGTGGCTGTCATCATTATCGCGGGGCTCAGTGCTTTTGCGGGCTCGAAGCAGACGATTTGTCCAATCTGTAAAGGCAATATAAACAAATCACTGCACGTGGACTACCAGGGAAAAAGGGTGTATTTCGGTTGTGGCGGATGTCCGGAAAAGTTCATGGTAAGCCCGGACAAATACATGGCAGAAATGAAAGCGGAAGGTGTCGAACTGGAGCCAGCCCCGCTCAAGCAGACAAATTCTGTGAAAGTTGAAGAAACCC
>CBEUWV010000043.1:0-9816 GCA_965546895.1 uncultured bacterium | reverse complement strand
GGTACAAAACATGCTGGACGCCATCGGCACTAAGAACCGACGTGTACTAACCCGGGAAGACGCCCGTAATCTGGATGGCCTGATTCTCCCCGGTGTCGGTGCCTTCGGTTCGGCCATGGCCCAACTGGAAGAGACCGGTCTGGCCGACGTTGTGGCACTGTGGCTGGAAATGGACCAGCCGTTCCTGGGGATTTGTCTGGGCCTGCAATTGCTCTTCCAGGGCAGTGGTGAATCGCCGGGGGTGGCCGGGTTCGGACGCTTCCCCGGCATCTGCAGCCGCGTAATGGGTGAACGGGTCCCCCATATCGGTTGGAACACCGTTCAATATGAAGCCAATGATTCGTTGTTCAAGGGCATACGGGAGTGCAGCTGGTTCTACTTTCTCCACAGCTACCAGGCACCGGAAATGGAAACAGGCATTACGGGCCGCACGTCATACGGTATCAATTTCCCGGCCAGCGTGGCAGCCGGTAACTGCCGGGCCGTCCAGTTCCATCCCGAAAAGAGCGGTGCTGTCGGCGCAAAGCTTCTGAATAACTGGGTGGCATCATGTTGCCGGTAAGACTGATACCCTGCCTGGATATCAACAACGGGCGGGTGGTGAAAGGCGTAAAGTTCGCATCGCTGCGTGATGCCGGAGACCCGGTGGAACGGGCCGATTTCTACAACCGGGACGGTGCCGATGAAATCGCCGTTCTGGACGTGGGGGCAACAGTGGAAAGCCGGAACACGCTGATTGATATCATCCGAAACCTGGCCCGCAGGGTGTTTGTCCCCCTGTCTGCCGGTGGCGGTGTCCGAACAGTGGATGACATGCGTTCCATGCTGGAAGCCGGTGCCGACAAGGTCTCCGTGTGTTCATCAGCACTTGCCCGACCGGAACTGCTCACTGAAGGAGCAAAGCGGTTTGGCAATCAATGCATCGTGATTTCCATTGACGCCCGGCGCAACACCTCAGGCTGGCAGGCCATGGCAGCCGGCGGCAGCCGGGGTTCGGGACGGGATGCCGTTTCGTGGGCAATAGAAGCGGTGGAACGGGGCGCGGGGGAGATCCTGTTAAATTCCATCGACCGGGACGGGACACATACCGGGTACGACCTGGAACTGATCCACCGGATCACCAGGTCCGTTTCCGTACCCGTCATTGCCTCCGGTGGTGCCGGAACCACCGATCACATGGCAAAAGCCGTGGATGCCGGGGCGTCCGCCGTCCTGCTGGCATCGCTGCTTCACGACGGCATATGTACTATTAACGAACTAAAAACAGGATTGCAGAAAAAAGGAGTACGAATCCGATGCTGATACCATCTATTGATCTCATGAACGACAAGGCAGTCCAGCTGGAAGGCGGGAACAGCCTGAAGCTGGAGCGAAACGACATTGATGTCCTGGCGGAACAATTCGGCCGGGCCGGTGAAACCGCCGTCATTGACCTGGATGCCGCCATGAGCAGGGGAAACAACCGGGGCACCATTGCCCGGCTATGCGGAATGATTCCCTGCCGGGTCGGCGGCGGCATACGGAGTGTTGAAACCGCCAAACAACTGGTGCGTCTGGGTGCGGAGCGCATCATCGTTGGGACGGCCGCCATTGACGGCGGCACGATCAACCGGGATTTCCTGAAGGAACTGGGTCGGGCTGTAGGCACTGCCCGGATCCAGGTGGCACTGGATACCCGGAACGGCAGCGTAACGACAAAGGGATGGGCCAACGATACCGGCCTGTCCGTGGAACCCCTGCTGCAGGAACTGGACGGCCTTGTTGGTGGCGTACTGACCACTTTCGTTGAAATTGAAGGCCGGATGACGGGCCTGAACATGGACCGGGTGAAACAACTGGTGGCAGTCAGCCCGGTTCCTCTGACCATTGCCGGGGGCGTAAGCACCACGTCCGAGATTGCCGCGTTGAGCAACCTGTGCGTGGACACACAGGTGGGCATGGCCCTTTACACCGGCCGGATGCCATTCGTGGACGGTGTCATTGCCGGGCTGAACTGGCGGGACGGCATGATTCCCCCCATCGCCTGCCGACCGGATGGCCGTGTACTGATGATGGCCATGAGCACACCGGAATCCCTGCGGTGCTCTCTGGAAACCGGAGACATGTATTATTGGTCCCGTTCCCGGAATGAATTGTGGCAAAAAGGCGCTACTTCTGGCAACACCCAGAAACTGGTGGGCATCCGTCCCGACTGTGACGGCGACACCCTGCTGGCGACGGTGGAACCGGCCGGTCCCGCATGCCACACCGGCCAGGACAGTTGCTTTGGCTCGATACCGTTTTCCATCGAAAACCTCCAGCAGATCGTGTCGGATCGCCTGTCCAGACCCGTAGCCGGGTCCTACACGGCCTCCCTGACCGCCGACCGAATGCGTCAGAAGCTGATTGAGGAAGCGGGCGAAGTTGCCCTTGCGAGGGATAATGACAACCTTGTGGCGGAAGCAGCCGACCTGATGTACTTCCTGACGGTCATTCTCGCGGAACGAGACGTTCCGTTCGCCGCCGTCACCCGGGAACTGGAAGCGAGGAGATCAAAATGAAAAATATGAATTTGCAGGAATTTCAGAAAGCCATGGGAAACCGGAGCCGTGAATCAGGCTCGACGGATGTGAAATCCATTGTTTACGCCGTAAGGGACCGTGGGGATGAAGCCGTACGTGCATACACCCGGGAATTTGATGGCATTGACATGGAGCGGTTCCAGGTCCCGGATGAACGACTGGACACCGCATTGCACACAGTCAAGGTCGGTGTCCGGAGTGCCCTGGAGCGCGCCGCCGCCAATATCGGCACCTTTGCCCGGGTCCAGATGGATCAGTTGAAAGACTTCACCGTGGAAACCCAGTCCGGTATCCGGTGTGGCCAACGTGTCACACCAATGGACCGAATTGCAGTTTACGCCCCCGGCGGCCGCTACCCGTTGCCGTCCAGCCTGCTGATGGGTGCCGTTCCCGCACGGGTAGCAGGCGTCAGGGAAATCATCGTCTGCACACCGCCCGGTCCGGACGGAACACCGGACCCTGTGCTCCTTGCGGCTGCCCGGATTGCAGGGGCGGACCGCATCTTCGCCATCGGCGGCGCCCAGGCTGTGGCCGCGTGTGCCTACGGAACAAAACAGGTCCCCCGGTGCGACAAAATTGTCGGCCCCGGAAACCGATACGTAACCGCCGCCAAGCAACTTGTCTACGGCACCGTGGGGATTGATCTCCCCGCCGGTCCTTCCGAACTGCTGGTACTGGCGGACGAAACGGCTCGGCCGGAGCGGGTGGCCCTGGAAATCCTGGCCCAGGCCGAACATGATCCCGACGCCGTGGTTGTGCTGGTCGCAATCGATAGCGCACTAGCCGCCCGTGTGAAAAGGGAACTGGCATCGCGGATTCCCATGATGCCCACCCGGGACATCATCCGCCGATCTCTGTCAGAAAACGGTATCGTCGTGGTGGCCGCCGACATGGACGAAGCCGTAGCAGCCGCCAATGCCATGGCACCGGAACACCTGTTCCTGGTGGTGCAAGATCCCGACACCATCTCCGCCGACCTGCTTTCTTTCGGCACCCTGTTTCAGGGTGACCTGGCGGCGGTGGCCATGGGTGACTACACCGCCGGTGTTAACCATGTATTGCCCACTGGCGGCACCGCCCGGTTCACCGGGGGCTTGAGCGCGCTGGACTTTGTTCGGCTCCAGACCACCCTGTCCATCAACACGGAAGGCCTGAAGCAGGCGGGCTGGGCAGCCGTTCTGCTGGCAGACAGCGAGGGCCTTTCCGCCCATGCTGAATCGCTGCGAAATCGGCTGCGGGGACATCCCCAATGTTGATGGTAAAATGAAAAACACCGTGGGTAAAAACCCACCTTCATCCCAGTGACGTTTGACGGGTTTTTGTTAGCAGGATTTCGAGAGGAAGTACAGGAAGAGAAGTGTTCTGACCGGAGAATCAGGATTCAGAGTTTTGTAAACTGGTCTTTAGGTGAATCTTTCCACACATCATTCATCTTATCTGTGGGTTATGTATTTTTAATGGGTGACTGTCCCCGTTTCTCCCCCTACCCAACCATCCACTATCCACTATCCACGCGTCCGATAAGGACGCCATTCCCTGCCTTTTGTCACTCATCACTTCCCCTTTTTCAGGGTGAATTCATCCAGCACCCGGCCGCTGATGCCGATTGTCCGGACGTGGATGTCCTTGTCCACGTCCACAAGAATGTAGTGGTTTTCCCTGGAAAATGCCTTCAGATTTTTTCGCCACGGAATGTCTTTCGCCAACTCGTAGAAGGGCGCCCCGGTGCCACCGCTGATAATCTGAGTCATTTCGTTTGTTACAGGTGCAATTTCCTTATTTATCAACACCCGGGAATAGTTGTGTTCATCACCAAAGAAAATAATCTGTATTCCATATCTGGAAAGCAAGGACATCAATTCGTTACGTCGCTTCACCACATAACGGCGGTCAATTCCATTGTTAAGAGTCGGGTTTCCACCCATGTAATACATACAGTCGGCCATGTGCGCACTGACTGGAAATGCCGGCTCATGGGCAGCAACAATGATGTGTTCCACCTTCTTGCCTTCCGTTTTCAGCACCTTTTCCAGCCATTCCATCTGTCTGTCCATGATGTGGCCTTCAAGGTTCCCCCCTTGAAGTTCCGGAAAATCGCCACCTACCCAGTAATTGGTATTGAGCATTATAAACAGGCTGTTTCCCCGGTGAAAAAAGTACAGATTTTCTTTGTAACTCGGCAAGCCGGGTTTTTCTGAAAAATCGGCGGTTTCCGGGTTCACGAAAACATCACCGAACACATCCTCAGTTGAATGAGGGACTTTCTTATCATAAAAAATCCATGGATGGCTCAGATACATGTCTATCAACGCTTCATGGTTGCCCATCCCTTCATAAACCGGGATCATTGACGAGATGGGTTCAGTCGCATATGCCCATTCCTTCAGTTCCATTTCGAATTCGTCTTCCATGGAGGTGTAGCCGTTGACCAGGTCTCCCGGAAAAAGGATCAAACTTGCGCCATGCTGCCAGGCAGACAAAAAGAGCTTTCGAATCACTTCCCCGTTACAACCATGCAGATTGTATTCCGCACCGCCGCTTCCCTGCCTGGAGTCACACATCATGGCAAACCTGAAACTCTTTCCGTTTCTCACAGTAAAATGAAACTCCCGGGGATCATTTTCAATGGCGTATCTGTGAGTGCCTGGCTTCAGACCCGTGAGATGCACAAAATGACGCAGTGTGGATGATTGCGATAAAATCCGTTTCCCGTCCAGCACCACTGCGGCAGGTCCGGCCTTATTCAACTCAAATGAAATGACAATTTCACCTTCTTCCGGCATGTCCAGGTAGGGCCCGAACACGACCGTGTTCAAGCAATTGCCTTTATTGTCCAGCAGCACCCGGGATTCAAAAGATTCAGGCCTTCCCTTTTTTCCCACCACATTCAATCTATAATAGAGTAAGGTCAGATCTTTCGATAAGAAACGGCGGACTCTTCTCAGGTTCAGTGACAATTTGAAGTGGCTGTTGTCCGGGAAAGAGCTGGAATTGATTCGATAGATAGGCGCAATCGCGTCCGGCCCCGGCAAAACGCCTGCTGTCAGGTAGGCATATTTTACTTTCCTTGAGGCTGCAATATCAAACTCCAGTTTCTCCCCCACTTTTTGAACTGTAGCTCCTTTTACAAGCAGTTGATACCGGTCTGGCAGCTTTTGCTTCGGAACCGGTGGAATCCCCGCGAATAGCGGAATTACGGCAAAAAATAATAAAAAATATCCCAGTCGTTTCATCAGTGGGCCCCCTTCGGCGTGGGTTTCTTATTCCAGATTCGTGTCAACAGGTAGAACCCGATCAATGCGAATGGCAGAAGGAACAACGGCCACCAGTGCCAGTTGTGGGTGGTAATCCATCCAAGGGCAAAAGACTGAACTCCGGTGCCCAGATAAACAAAACCGTCGATCATACCGACAGCCGTAGCGGCACCCTTCGTACCGCCGAAATCCATGGTCGCTGTGCCGGACATCAGGCCGTGGGTCCCGATCACGCAGGTGGAAACGATAAATACAACCACTCCCAACGCCCACACATGGCTCATGGTAAAGAACATGAACATGAGAACAACAGCCAGCAGGCCATAGAGACCTCCTGCCGCAGGAGCCCGGCGGGAGTCAAAGAAGATGTCACTGACCCATCCGGCTACATTTCCACCGATCACCCCGGCTACCATGAGAATTCCGCCCCAGCCTGCCATTAAAAACGGTGCCAGCACAACCAGCGCACCGGAAATCAGGAGCGTAGCCCGGCGCTTCCCATCCGCCTTGATAGCAAGAAGGAAGAGGATAATTCCAGCCGCGAATACAACTGCCACAACCGGCCAGTCTGCCCAGGAGCCGTTTCTCAACCAGTGATGTGACGGCAAGTGCATCACCTCTTTCACGTAAATGGGAAACCAGTGCATGATTCCATTGCGTAAAACGCCGGTGCAGAACTCTATGAAAGCAATGGTCAGGATAATGGGATTGGTGATAATTCTCTTCATAATTTTGAAAATCGGAATATCAATTCCCTCTTCTCCGCTGCTGGCATCACCGGTATCAAAATCCTCCAGACCGGCAAGACCAGGCCGGTCTTTCAGGATGAAAAACTCCACAATAAACATGAAGAAGAGAATTGCAGCAGGAACAAAAAACACAACTTTTGCTTCAGAAACCATGCTGGCCCCACCACTGGTAGCAAAGCTGAGAATCCAGCCATTCACAGTGAAAGCAAAGAAAATCCCCGAAGAAATCATCGTCCCGAAGATACCGGAAAACCCTCCCCGTTCATTCACATGGAACCAGTGGGCATTCACCTTTACAATGGAAAGTGCACCATAGCTCTGAAAATACATGTTTCCCGCGTAAAGAATCGAGAAAACTGCGCGAATATGATGAACCTGCACTGTTGCGGCATTTACGGTGCTGATATATTGTCCCATAAGAAGATTCATCACTGATGCACCCAGAACCGCGATCAACATTCCCTTCCTGCCGCCAATTTTGTCCGTCAGCGGGCCGTTGATGAGAAAAGCAAGCGCATATGTCACCGTCCCAATTCCAAAAATAATTCCAAAATCCTCTTTTGTCATAATATTTCCAAGGGCGATCTTGGAAACCGTCAGGTTATACCGTCCCATATAGAGAAACGCATAAGCCAGACCCAGAGGAAACCAGTTCAGAAAACGACGGATACGGAATTCCTTTGTGTGTTCAAACATTCTGCCGGCTCCGTTTCCAGTTTTCCCATAAGTGCGCCATCACTTTTTCGAGATGAGGGCGAATCTTTTCGGGATCGTCCGTTTTTTCCGGCATATTTTCGAAAACACCGTATGGCACCCTGAAATCTTTCACATGAAGATAATCCGGATCATCAGCGGTAAAATCCTCCCAATCGGATTCTTTGTACATCATCTCCAGTTTCTTGTCCTCCAGGGCGTGTTCCAGCCATGAATCGGGCCTGTCCGGATTGTAGCGCCGTCGGTTCTTTCGCAGTGACTCTTCCCAGGTGACCGAAATGTACAACGTAGCCGCCTTCGACAAAATGTCATCCGAGAGGTAGTTGTAAGCTTCCCTGAAACCGCCGTGCTGACTGCCCCTGGAAAATTCCATCAACAGGGTCTTTCCATCGTGATAATTTGGATTGTCCCGAAGTTTCTTTTCGTAAGCCAGCACCAGTTTTTTAATGAGGAAATTCCAGAACCACTGCTCTTTGAAAGTATACCCCGGCAGTTCTTCACCCTTGTACTTGAATTTATTGTCAGAAATCAATCGGGGGAGCCCCATATCTTCCATGAGGTCATCATCTTCGAAGCGTTCCCATAGGATGGGGAAATCGTCAATCTCTTCAAACTTCCCGATATGAAATTTCTCAATCCGTTCCGCCAACGGCACGCTCTTCAGAAAATCAATTACTTCGGACTTGCCCGCTGCCGGCCGACCGTTCACAATCACAATATCGAAGGTGTTTTTCTCCACATATTCCCCCTCAAATTTAATTACTGGAAATATAATATCGCATTCCGGATGATTTGTGACCTGTGACTTGTCGCTGCAGGGGAAAAGGCAAAGAATCAGAGAGTGATTCTCTCGCAAAGGCGCCAAGGACGCAAAGACTGGGAGTGGACAGGATTGGGTTCGGAAAACACAGAGAGAAAGATTTTCTCGCTAAGGCGCGAAGTACCCAAAGACTGCCAAGACATGCTCACAATTTTGAAGAGCCGGGCGCGGACATCCTCACAGAAAGAGAATCCCAGAAGCAAGGAGAAACTGTGCGGGGATGTAGCTCGCCATAACAATTAGGCGGCCATGCTTGAATGGGGTACGGAACAGTTGAAATGCCAATACCGAGTCAGAAAAAACAAACAACAAAGATCCTGCAAATGACCACCATGCATGTTGCCCTTTAGAAATAGCAAAGAAGAGCGCCGTAGCGCTCATACAGGAAATCACGAATATGTAGACTCCCACCGGCATCAGCATCCGGCCCAATCCGGGCCGAAGTGTCCGAAACATCCCCACTCCAAAGAGTATATACGTGCAAACAATTCCGGTAGAAAATACAACTCCGGGAAACGCCGGTGTATGGAGCAGAAAAACTGTAATGTAAGCAATGTGCCCCAGAAGGAACGCCAGAAGTCCCAGTTTGAGAAAAAGGCTTCTGTCCTTTTTGATCAACAGTACGTCCCCGACCCAGCCCCAGAACAATGCAAGCAATAGGAGATAAACCGGATGATTGAATCCTATCCACAAAATGAGAAGTGGAATCAACAGAATTTTTGTGGCGTGCCGCCCCGGGGGATATTCGCGGAGGATGAAAACCAGATGTAACCCTCCGACGCACCAAAAGACAATGAGGAGAATACCGGAATACATGGGAATTATTCTTCATTCAGATCCTGAATCAGGACCCGGCTCTTTCGCAACACGTAAATAGCCACCACCATCAGGAAAATGACGGCAGTATCAATCATCACTTCAGCCATCAATGGGGATATAATCGAATCGATGTGTGCTGAGGGTGATGCTGACACGGATGCACTGGCGACCAGAATCTTACGAACGGAAGAAATGATCGCAATGATAATAAAAGCTTCCACTGAAAGTTTCTGAGTCCGAATGTAGTTCTTCAGGGTCCAGAGAATTTCCAGGATAATCATGATGAGAAGTAAGTGATGAACCAGCTTGATGGTGATGTCCATGACGTTTTTTCCCGCCTGGAATTCCATGGCCACGTCCGCCCAGGTATAGAGGGTAAGCAGAAAACCCGTTACTAACAGAATGTAGGCAATCAGTATGTTCAGCCAGCCGTACAATTTTACCATCCACCGGACAGCTTTGTTCTGTTCTTCTGCTTTCATGGGAATAGATTAGCATAGACTTAAGAATCAGGCAAATTGAAATCTAATTAACCGGGAAACATTTATGCTTCCAAAAATTCAGTGTCAGCATAAGTGGCTATCCACCTGAGGGAATGATTATTCCCGAAAGGTTGCAATCAGCGCGGCAATTCCCCCTGCAACCAGAACCGCAAAGATGACCCGAAACAGGCTGATAACCCACGCAATACCGATTCCCAGAGCCGCCCATTGGACCCACCAATGCCCCGGTGACGTGACCCAGTTTATCAACACAAGAATACCCAGGATCACGGGACCCATAAACAGAAATTTAATCGCCCGAAGCGTTCGGAAAATCATATTGCCACCTCCACCTGAATGATACGAATCATGAAGTGCCTTGTTTCAGTCGTTCCAAAGTCAAAAAAACCAGACAAT
>CBEUWV010000042.1:0-9851 GCA_965546895.1 uncultured bacterium | reverse complement strand
TCATCAGCATAAAAACCGCAGCTATTGCCAGAAAGAAAATCACGATTTCAAACATACCGCCCATTATAACGAATGACCTTCTCCCAGTCTATGGGCCGTCAATTGAGTGTTTTTGCCTGGCAGCCCAGAAAGGGGGTTCCTTTATTCCCTGTGGTATAATCAATGCCATCAATGCAGCGAAAGCGGGCCAACGGAATTATGGCAAAAAACATCTCTTTGGGCGGTGTTCTATGAAAAGATGCGTAAGAATAGTTGCTCTTTTCCTCGTAACATTAAGTGTCTGCAGTTTTGGCGGTATCAAGTTGGGGAGTCGGATGCAATATGCAATCGATCACGCAAACCTGCTGAGCAAGAGCCAGCCTGCACCGATATGGGATATGAACGTGGATTACCATGGGGCTGACATTTTAAGATTTGTCGACAACGAGCATTTGCTGGTTGGCTCCGTTACATTTGATATGGCCGGTAAGGTGAAGTATGGGCCTGTCATGCTATATGATCTGCGCAGCCGTTCCCAACTCTGGCGAATCAAAAGGGAACGCAATTACGCATCACGGTATGACATAGTCGGGCTTCAACCGAATCTGGTGGCCCGTACGGCATACGACGGAAAAATTGTTCATTCTGCCTATGCCCTGAACTCCGGCCGCGAATTATGGAAAAACAGTATGGACGAGGGTAGCCTTTTTGGCTACCAGTATTCATCTTCATTTGGCCTGGAGCGCCTGTTTGTGCTGGTTGATGGAAAGCTGATGAGTGTGGACACCATATCTGGTAAGCGGCAGTGGTCATCCGCGATCGCGTCGGGCGGCATTTCAGGTGCGCCGTCGAAAATCGTTTCACTTGGCAGCGCTGTGCTGGTTGTGGGCACGAAGAATATTGATGCCTATGATCTTCAGGATGGCCGGCATTTGTGGAGCAGGCCGAATCCTGTTGAGAAAAAGTGTACTGTGTTGGCCGATGGCCAGGGATTTCTTGTGTACGGTGGAACAACGTTGGTTCATTTAGATGAAACCGGAAAAATGGAAGAAAGATGGCGGAGCGAGTCTGGAGAAATTAAGCTCATTGCACCGTTCAAGGATCGTGTTTTTGTTGTGACTCGCAAGAGAAACGGGAAACAAGACATGCTGTATTCCGTCAGTTCATGCCAGACAGAATGGGCGATTCCTCTTCCGGGAAGAATAATGAGCCCATTGCTGACGGTAAAAGACATGTTGTATGTGACAACTGCCCGCCAGGAGACTGAAAGAGGAGACAGGGCATTTCACGGGATCAGCATTTGGGACAAAAAGATATCTTTCAGCATTACTCTTGACAATTCCACGTTGCGGGATCAATTGGAATATGTGCCCTTGCCTGACAAACTGATTGCGAGGGGGAAACTGATATTGGTAGTACGGGAGCAACAAGGAATTACGGCGGTGAGTCCGAAGAAAGAAAAAATAGTATGGAAGCAGCCCGTCGACAGCGCTGTCAAGGAAGAAAGACTGTGTCTGTTGAACCGGGCAGCTCCTGAACTTCAGGGGAAGTTCGCAACTGAAGCCGGATCTTCCTATAGGGCCAACCTGAGAGCAAGTCAATCAACCCTGAACCTTCAGATGAAGTACCGGAATTTGATGCAGTCTACAGGTTCACTCACGAAAAACCCAACGCGCCTTGGAAATAGTGCCAGTGCCATCTCAGCCGGCATGCACTTTGATCGAAGTATGGCCGCGGCCGGTACAGCGATTGTTGCAATGAACGCCGCGGCAGACATCAGCAATGCCTTCTGGAAGGCATTTCCGGAAATTGTAGGCAGACGGTTAAATCTGGCAAAGAGAATTGAAGCCATTCTGGGGATTCGCATCGCGGAAGCGCAATACAGGGCATCTATTTCCGATAATTATTATATCCCCGCACCAACCGAGACAATTACAATGGTGGATCTCAATACGGGTAACAGGGCTGATTTAACCACCACACTGTCAATCCCTAATTTGCCGGGCCGGTTATGGCCGGTTGCGCTGTCACCGAACGAATCAAAGATGGCTGTTGTCGGAATAGGGCTCGATTCCGGCCATTACAAAAGGGTGACCCGAGCAATGCTCGAAGTTCCCAAATCGAGTTTGATTGTATACAATATAAAAGACTTATGTTTTGTAAAACGCCGCAAGGCTTTGATTGAATCCGGGGGAGAAACAGCCGAGCGTGCACCTGGCCCCGCAGCACCGGTTGTGGATGCTGCATACATGATAAAGGCCGGATATCCGCCTCTTGTTGCATATGCCATGTTTGGTACGACCGAGGATGTCAGGAAGGCAATTGCATCGGGCGAGGATGTGAATGCTCCGTACGTCCCCTATGGATTAACCCCGCTTATGGCGGCGACGAACAGAGCCGACATTGGCATAGTGAAGCTGCTGCTGGATGCCGGTGCTGATGTCCACGCAAAAAATATGTTTGGAAAGAGCGCTTACGACAACCTTGCCAGGGTGAAGAATAAAGCCGTACATGATGAAATCCGACAGCTCCTTGATGCCGCAGCAAAAAAATGAGCCCGATTTTCAGTTGGATTCAAGCCACATCTGCAACCGCTACAATTCGGTTCAGTCTCATGGGTGGGAAGATGCTTCATGAACCTGCGGAACTGAACGGATTTTCTGAGCCACACAGAACTTCACGGCGCAACAAAAACACAACGCCGTCGGTATAACATCAGGAGATTGAGGCCGTTGACGGGAACAGTATCGGAACCGGGACGGTTGGACAACGAAAAGCCTATCTGAGTGCCTGTTGGCGTCTCAAAGATTTTTGTTGTGTCCCAAAAAGGGGGAATCATAAAATGAAGTCAATACTGACAACTGCTTTCTGTGTGCTGCTGGCAATCACTCCGGGAATCGCCTCGACTCCCGAAAGCCGGAAGACTGTCCAGAAACCTGCCACGTATGTATATCGAGAAATAAACGGCCATTCGTTGAAATTGTATGTATTTGAACCGGAGACAAAGAAAATTGGCAAACTGGTGGCCGCCATGCTCCTGTTTCATGGGGGAGGCTGGGTTGCAGGCAAGGCGGATTGGACGTTTCCCGCTGCCCGGCGTTTTGCCGCCCTTGGGATGGTTACAGTCGCGGTTGAATATCGACTCTCAACGGACACCGTTACACCGATAGACGCATTGGACGACACACGGGCCGCGTTCCGCTGGGTACGCCAACACGCAAAGGAGCTGAGCATTGATCCACACCGGGGGGCGGGTCATGGCGTTTCAGCGGGCGGTCAGCTTGTCGCGGCGGCTGCGACGATCAAATTCCCGGGCGATAAGCTCAATGGTACAAATTCCGCGCCGGACCTGCTGTTACTCTGGTCGCCCGCTCTGGACGTGGAAAACGATGGGTGGTTCCGAAAGCTCCTTCAAGGCAAAGCGAGTGCTTCAGATTTTTCCCCCGCCGCACAGGCAGGAGCAGGAACACCCCCCACCTGTATTGTCCACGGGGATAAAGACACGTTGACACCCCTTTCCGGCACCCGGAAATTTTGTGATCGAGTGACACAGGCAGGCGGTATCTGTGAGTTGAATGTCTACAAAGGAGTGGGGCACCTGCTGACACGAAACCTGAAAAACCAGGAAGATGACTTTGACCCGGACCCTGTGAAACGAGCGGACGGAATTTTGAAGCTGGAGCAATTTCTGCAAAAGCAAGGGTACACCACAAAGAAGTAAACTCATCGTGGATCATGAACCACAATCTACTTTTCATTGCCACAGACCGGACTCAAGCGGGCCCTTCGGGCAGTGCGAGAGCGTTGGAGAATGGAAAAACGTATTGATTCATATCCCTCCCTTTTGCTCTTTCTTTTCCCCCACCATTCACAAGTCACTATTCACAAGTCACGGCGCCGCAGGCGCCAGGCCGGAAGTGACGTTGCATTCACTGCTCTTTTTTGCTTTAATGAACGTATCTCTTTGTGCGGATTCTATTACTGGAGGCGTGGATGACGGTATTGAAAAGTCGGTTGAAAACAGATGCGGCAGATTTCAAGGAAAACGATGCATTTAATCGCGGCCTGGCCACTGAATTGCGGGATAAAATCAATCGAGTAAAAGAGGGCGGATCTGAAAAGTCGCATCAGCGGCTGAAACAGTTGAACAAGATGGAAGCACGGGAACGGATTGATCTTTTGCTGGACGAGGAGAGCCCTTTTCTGGAGTTAAGCACACTGGCAGGTGAAAACCTGTACGATGACGATGTACCGGCAGGTGGGATTATTACCGGAGTGGGGCGTGTGTCAGGCAGAGAAGTCATGATTGTGGCCAATGATCCGACTGTCAAGGGAGGCTGCTACTACCCCATTACCGTAAAGAAACATCTCCGGGCCCAGGAAATTGCGATGGAGAACCGTCTGCCGTGCATTTATCTCGTGGATTCCGGTGGCGCTTTCCTGCCTAAACAGGCGGAAGTTTTCCCGGACAAGGAGCATTTCGGCCGTATTTTCTACAACCAGGCTCAGATGTCCGCAAAGGGTATTACCCAGATCAGCGTTGTGCTGGGGTATTGCACAGCCGGTGGTGCCTACATTCCCGCCATGAGTGATCAGAGCATCATCGTGAAGGGTACCGGTACGATTTTTCTTGCGGGTCCACCCTTGGTAAAAGCAGCCACCGGGGAAGATGTCACGGCCGAAGACCTGGGTGGTGCGGATGTCCACTCCCGGATCAGCGGGGTGGCGGACCATTTTGCTGAAAATGATGAACACGCAATCCAGATGGCCCGGGATGTCGTGAAATATCTGGGTCATCAGCAGCGACAGCCGTTAAAACTTCAAACGCCGGAAGACCCACTTTACCCCATAGAGGATCTGTACGGAATTTTGCCGGTGGATCGACGAAAGAATATTGATGCTTATGAAATCATCGCCCGTCTGGTGGATGGCAGCCGATTTTTTGAATTCAAGAAACGGTATGCACCAACTGTTGTGACCGGATTTGCCCATATTTTTGGTATGCCGGTGGGAATTATTGCCAACAATGGTGTGCTGTTTTCAGAAAGCGCCTTCAAGGCGACTCATTTTATTGAATTGTGCTGCACTGAGAAGGTCCCCATTCTTTTCCTGCAGAATATCACTGGTTTCATTGTCGGAAAACAGTATGAACATCAGGGGATTGCCAAGGACGGAGCCAAAATGGTGATGGCGGTGAGTAATGCCAATGTCCCCAAAATTACGTTGATGATGGGCGGTTCTTTCGGTGCCGGAAACTATGGAATGTGCGGACGCGCTTACGACCCCCGTTTCCTGTTCATGTGGCCCAACAGCCGGATTTCGGTCATGGGGGGAGAGCAGGCGTCCTCGGTTCTGTTGACGGTGAAGAAAGATCAGATGGCCAGGGAGGGCAAGACGCTGACTCCTGAACAGGAGGCTGCCATTGTAGACCCGATTTTGAAAAAATATGATCATGAGGGGAGTCCGTACTATTCCACCGCAAGGCTCTGGGACGATGGAGTCCTGGATCCGGCCAATACACGGGATGCCCTGGCTCTGGCACTTTCCGCCACGCTGAATACACCTTTTGGTGAAACAGACTTCGGCGTGTTCCGCATGTAGTATGAAATGAAAAACAATTTGGCTGTTCTTTCCGAGGAGGAAGCATGAAAACCATCCTCCATCCACAGTGCCGGAGGCACGGATTGACTTTCCACTGGCCCCCGGCGCACCACCCATGATTATCCCGCCGCTTTTCTGGAGGTGGTCTAATAAAATGGGGGGGGGATGCCAGCCTTTTTTTAATTGATTATTTTTTTCAATTCAGTATAATTAAACCGAATGACATTTGAAAATGTTTTATTAGTTCTTAAAGGTTTTGAAATCAAAAGAAAATGACATGGAAAGGAGGTGCGTGTGGTAGGAATTGTAGGATATGGAACACATATACCCAGGAACAGGATTACAGTAGAAGAGATTGCCAAAATTTGGGGCGCCGATGCTCCGGCATTCAAAAAAGGATTGGGGCTTAACGAAAAATCAGTTCCTTCTCCTGATGAAGACTGCGCGACACTATCGGTCAGTGCTGCCCGCAATGCTATGCGCAGGGCCGGTATCGATCCGCAGTTGCTCGGGGCCGTTTATGTCGGAAGCGAATCACATCCCTACGCTGTAAAACCAACGGGAACAATCGTTTCCGAAGCATTGGGCGCATGCCCCCACGTGCATACCGCGGACCTTGAATTTGCCTGCAAAGCAGGAACCGAAGGTATTTTTATCGGCCTTCACCTGGTCAAGTCCGGCGTAGTACCCTATGCACTGGCCATCGGGGCCGATACATCACAAGGCGCACCCGGCGACGCACTGGAATACTCAGCCGCCGCGGGGGCCGCAGCCTTTGTACTGGGTTCGGAAAACGTAGCCGCCGAATTGCTGGATACGCACTGTTTTATGACGGACACCCCGGATTTCTGGCGGCGTGAGCACGCTCACTACCCCGAACACGGCGGACGTTTTACAGGAAAACCCGCTTACGAGAAACATCTCGACGGGGCCACCCACGCCATGTTGGAAAAATCAAAAATGAAACCCGAAGACTTCGATTATGTAGTCTTTCACCAGCCCAATGGGAAATTCCCCGTAAACGCTGCCAAACGGCTCGGTTTCAAGGAAGCACAGTACAAACACGGGTTGTTGTGTCCCCAATTGGGAAATACCTATTCCGGTTCATCCCCCATGGGATTGGCCGCCACTCTCGATGAAGCGAGACCCGATCAATTGATCTTGCTCGTTTCCTACGGTTCAGGGGCGGGCAGTGATGCGTTTATTTTCCGCACCACCGACCAACTCCCGAAAATTCAGGATCTGGCCCCCAGGACCCGGAAACAATTGGATGAGCACAAAACATACATCGACTACGGAACTTACGCCAAGTACCGGCGGAAGATACTCAAACCGGAATAAGGAAGCAATCATGAAAGAAGTAGCTATTATAGGAATCGGAATGACAAAATGGGGAGAGCTTTGGGAAAAGTCTCTCCGCGATATTGCCGTGGAAGCGGCATTAAAATGCCTCGAAGATGCGGGGATGGATAAAGTGGATGCCATTACCGTCGGTAACATGTCCGGCGGCTTGTTCAACGCACAGGAACACCTCGCCCCAATGGTGGCCGATTTCCTGGGACAGAAATTTGTACCTGCCATTCGCGTTGAATCCGCTTGCGCTTCCGGTGGTCTGGCTGTAAAAACCGCCTACATGGAAGTTGCATCGGGTCTGGCCGAGTCCGCCCTTGCGGTGGGAGTCGAGAAAATGACCGACGTGGACGGCGCCGAAGCCACCTTTGCGTTGGCAAGTGCCGCGGACCAGGATAATGAAGCATTTCACGGTATTACTTTCCCCGGTCTCTATGCCATGATGGCCATGGCCCATATGAAAAAATACGGGACTACCCGGGAACAATTGGCACAAGTATCGGTGAAAAATCACCATAACGGAAGCATGAACCCTAATGCCCAGTTTCCTTTCAAAGTATCATTGGAAACTGTAATGAACTCCACCAAGGTAGCCGACCCGCTGCGTCTGCTCGACTGTTCGCCCATTACCGACGGGGCCGCCGCCGTGCTGTTGACTACCGTTGAAGCGGCAAAAAAAATGAACCGGCAGTATGCCGTTATTACCGGCATCGGTCATGCCACGGATACCATCGCCCTCGCCCAGCGCAATGATTTTTTGAAATTGGCGGCGGTGGAAAAATCGGCCCAACGGGCACTGAAAATGGCCGGAAAATCCATCAAAGACGTGGACTTTGCCGAAGTACACGACTGCTTTACCATTTCCGAACTTATGGTGATGGAAGCCATTGGTATTGTTGAAGCAGGCCAGAGTGGACCTGCAGTTATGGATGGTTTAACTGCCCTGGATGGTGATTTCCCCATCAACCCCTCCGGTGGTCTGAAATCCAAGGGACATCCCGTGGGCGCTACCGGTGTGGCACAGATCGTCGAATCCGTCAGCCAACTGCGGGGTGACGCGGGTAACCGGCAGGTGAAAAACGCACGGATCGCTTTGACTCAGAACATGGGAGGTTCGGGGGCCAGCAGCATCGTTCATATATTGGAGGCAAGATCATGAGTCAGCACGTAGCAAGACATTGGCGAAAGAACCCGGAACGTTACCGCCTCGAAGCGGGTAAATGTACGAAATGCGGCAGCATCCAGTTTCCCCATCGGCTTATCTGTCCGAATTGCGGTACCAAAGAATTTGAGACCATCCGCCTTTCAGGCAAAGGTGAATTAGTGACGTTTACTATTATACGAGTCGCTCCCACCGGATTTGGTGATCTGGTACCCTATGCAGTTGGTATTATCAAATTGGATGAAGGTGTCCAGGTGATGGGACAAATCACCGACTGTAATCCCGAGGATTTGAAAATTGGCGACCATTTGGTGACCCAGTTCAGAAGAATAAATGAGGAAAGCAAAACCGGTATGATTTTATATGGATTCAAGTTCGTACCTGATGTCGGATTATAAAAAAATACAGGCTATTTTTATCTTTGGTGTCTGGAGCCTTCTTTTAAAAAGGATTCTGAGCTCTTATAAACTTCTGTTTATACAAAAGTTTCAAAAGTTTTTTCTGATCGCCGAAGATTATGATACGGGAGCATAAACAGGATGTTTCAGACCATTGATTTGAAGCAGAAGGGCTCAGTCTGGTTTCTGACCCTGAATCGTCCGGAAAAACGCAACGCCATGAACGACGTGATGATGGATGAAATCGTTCAGGTGCTGAGACAGGCGGAACTCGATGAAGTTAGAACACTGGTGATTTCCGGTTCCGGCAGTTCGTTTTGTGCCGGGGCAGACCTCAACTGGATGCGGAAAATGAAAGAGTATTCTTTAGAGGAAAACGAAGCGGACTCCGGTCGCCTGGCGACACTTTACCGGACGCTGAGGACAGCCAGACCGGTAACAGTAGCAGTTGTGAACGGCCCCGCCATTGGTGGCGCGGTGGGCATCGTGGCTGCTTGCGACATCGCACTGGCGGTAAAAAACGCGTCCTTTTCTTTCGGCGAAGTGCGCCTGGGAATTATTCCCGCCGTGATCGGGCCCTACATTGTTGAAAAAACAGGTGCTTCTGTGTCTCGCTACTACATGCTGACCGGGGAACGCTTCGACGCGGTCCGTGCAAAAGAAATTGGCCTGGTACATAAGGTTTTTGACTCGGTAGAAGAGCTGAAGAAAGGCAGAGATAAGATATTATCGGAGTTGCTCAGCGGCGGGATTACATCCCAGCGAAAAATCAAACATCTCCTGGACCACATTGTGCCTCCGGCGACTAAAGAACTGGAAGAATTGACAGTTCGCCTCATTGCGGCGGCCAGGGTTTCTGAGGAGGGACAGGAAGGGATCCGGGCTTTCTTTGAAAAACGGCGCCCATCCTGGTCGGAGGATTACCATGGTGACGATTGACCGGGTGCTGATTGCCAACCGCGGAGAAATAGCCCGGCGAATTGCGACGGCACTGCTGGAAAAGGGAATCGTCCCGGTTCTCCCGATAACGGAGAAGGAATATTCGCAGGCTGTGGCTGTGTTCAAGGACTGTCACCTTGTTACATCTCCCGACACTATCTATCTGGACAGTGACGCGCTTGTGAAACTGGCAAAATCTGAAAACTGTCAGGCGGTACATCCCGGTTATGGTTTTCTGGCGGAAAACGCTGACTTTGCAAATCTTTGTGACAAAAATGACATCATGTTCATTGGGCCACCCGCCGGCGCCATGGACCTTATGGGCCACAAGGAACGGGCAAGGGAGATCGCGAAAAAAGCAAAGGTGTCACCGGTACCGGGCTTTTCCATTGACAGCCAGAGTGACCTGGAAATTAAAAAAA
>CBEUWV010000041.1:0-9920 GCA_965546895.1 uncultured bacterium | reverse complement strand
GCCGGGCACAACAGCGGGAACCTGGTATTTAGTCCCAGTGGATTTGCCATCAAAGATGCCGGCGGGGCAGATATTCCGAACCAGATTAGCGGCCATCCCTTCACCGTCACTGTCACCGCCATCGGGCAGGACCCCCAGAGCGGTCAGTGCACCGCCCTGGACTACAGCGGCAGCAAAACCATTGATGCCACCTTGATTTACAATAACCCCGCAAACGGTACAACTCCGCTGATTCTGGATGGAAACAATATCCCTTCCACCGGCACCAGCATCCAGTTGAATTTTGTCAACAGCGTCGCGACTGTTTCCGCCAATTATAACGATGCCGGGCAAATCTGGTTCCGCCTCACAGACAGCGCGGAGAGTATCACCGGAGACAGCGCCATGTTCGTGGTCAAACCCTGGACCTATTACGTTTTCGCGGATGGAAATCCCGGTGCCACGGACGCATCCGGCAGCAGTTTTCTTGCAGCCGGAGATCCCTTCACCCTCCACATAAACGCCGTGTGCTGGGACAGCGCCGATGATACCAATAACGACCTTGTTCCAGACTCCGGCGCGGATCTCTCGGATAACACCATAACCGCTAATTACAACAGTCCTGTAACTGTAACACACGCACTCACCGCCCCTGCCGGCGGCGCAACCGGCAACCTCACTGGAATTCCCGCTGCCATTTCGGGTGGGCAGATCACAGCAGTAGGCGCGGCTTACGACGAAGTCGGCATTATCACGGTCACTGCCAACACACCAAACTACCTTGGGGCCGGTGTTGTGACCGGAACCAGCGGCACCATTGGACGGTTCACACCGAAATACATCGACATACCGGCCTTAGTTCAGAATCCGGCCTGCGCTGCCGGTGCAACTCCCTTCACGTACGCCGAAGAACCATTTTCCATCGACACCACCCTTTCCGCAAAAAATACTGGTGGAACCATCACCACCAATTATACCGGCGCCTTTGCCAAGCTGGTTCCCGGGAACTTGAGCCTGACGGTTCAAGCTGGCACTGGTTCATTGACTGCCGGGACAATAACATTTACCTTCGTGAATGGCACCGCACTCTTCACCATCCCGGGCAATCGCTACGGCTGGGGCGCGGCCCATGATCCCGAAATTGTCACCCTGAACCTCTCCGGCGCAGACAGCGATGCGGTGCCTGTCGCAACCGATACGAGCGGAACCGCCAAGGTTTCCAACGGAGTTTCCTACCGCTACGGCCGCCTCCAGGTACTGGACAATTTCTCCCCATCAACCCGTGATCTCACACTGACCATTGCAGCACAGTATTACAGCGGCGGTGACTATGTCCCCAACGCGGATGACAGCTGCACAACCTACCTCCAGAGCAATATCACGCTCCAAAACTGGCGGGGTAATCTGACTTCCGGTGATACCGCCATTTCCGCTTTCACCACCGTAACGGATGGAAATGGCTCCGTCACCCTCAGTGCACCGGGCCTGACCAACGAAGGCATGGTGGATGTCATCCTCAATGCCCCCGCCTGGTTCATCTTTGATGCCGGCACCGCCACATTCGGCATTTACCGGGGTGACGACCGCTTCATTTCCTGGCAGGAAATCCAGAAATAGCCCGCCCAGGCGGGCAGTGCGAGGGGGGCGGCCTGCGGCCGAATGGTGGAAAAAAGAAGTTTAAGTCTAAGTTTGAGTTTGAGTTAAGAATAGAGAATTGGCCATTCCCTGCCTTTTGTCACCCATCACCCATCACTCATCACTTCCCCCACCCTTTCCGATCAGATCAGAACATTTTTTGCTGATTTTTGATACAATTTGTTCTGCAGTATTTTGAAAGTGGAGGAAAGATGTCTCAGTTTAACCCCAATGCAACAATCGATGATTTTCTGTCATTCTTGAAAGAGAACGGCATTGCGCGCGCGTGGTGGGTCTTTGACCATAAAAATAACCAGATTCTTGCCAGTCATGAAGCCTTGTCAACATTGACGGACCATTTTCGGTCCGAAATGCCCGATTTTGACCGCCATGAAGGCATTTTTCTCCAGATCGGGGCGAAAACCGGCACCCTACAGGGCGTTTTCGTTCATCATACGAACCGTGGACAGGCAGCCGGTGGAACGCGCTTCTGGTTCTACGACCGGATTGAAGATTTTCTTTTTGACGGGATTCGCCTCTCAAAAGGCATGACTTACAAGAATGCCCTTGCGAACCTCTGGTGGGGCGGCGGAAAAGGTGTCATAGCCGTGCCATCCAACCAGGACAGAAACGATCCGGCATTCCGTAAAACACTCTACAGAGAATACGCCGAATTTGTGACTTCATTGAAGGGCTGCTATGTCACAGCAGAAGATGTGGGTACCCTGCCGGAGGATATGGATACCATTTATGCTGCAACCCGGTTCACCACCTGCATCCCCGAAGAAAAAGGCGGTAGCGGAAATCCGTCCAAGCTTACCGGTGTTGGTGTGGCGCGGGCCATGGAAGGTGCCTTGGACGCTTTGAAAATGAACGGTATCTCCGGAAAAACAGTCTCTGTCCAGGGAAGTGGTCACGTGGCCCGGTTTATGACAGAAGAACTGCTGAAAAAGGGTGTTGGAAAGGTTCTTCTCCATGATATTTTTCAGTCCTCGCTGGATACGGCAGAAGCAATGTTTAGAGGGGAGTCCCGGGTTGAATATCGACTCATTGAAAATGGTGATATGTCCCCCTTGTTTGAAAAGGCAGACGTAGTTTCTCCCTGTGCAACTGGCGGTACACTCAACGATGATACCATTCCCCGGATCCAGGCCCCGGTGATCGCCGGCGGTGCCAACAACCAGCTGAAGGAAGAAGCCCGCCACGCAAAAATGCTCCATGAGAGAGGGATCATCTACACACCCGATTTTCTCAACAACCGTATGGGTATTGTCAACTGTGCCAATGAACAATATGGCTACGTGGATAACGATCCCGCGATTTACAAGCATTTGAATTATGAATGGGAAAACGCAATTTATGTCCTGACAAAAAAAATTGTGCTGGACTCTCAAATAAGCGGCATGACCACCTACGAACAGGCTCTACACCTTACCCAGAAGAAGATGCAGGAAGCCCACCCCATCTGGGGAAATAGGAGCCGGGAAATTATCCGGTCTCTGATTGGAGAGAAGTAGAGACAAGTCAAAGACAAAGCTGAGGTTAAGTGTGAGGGAGAATTCATGAAACTTTTCTTCCGTTTTCTTGCACTGGCAACACTGCTTGCCGCGATGCCCGACTGCCTGCGCCAATCTCAAAATACCTCGGAATCGGACAGGGATAACGTGCAGGCCCTTTACCAGGCATGTGAACGGGGCGATGTCAAATTGGCAGAATCTTTTCTAAAGGAGGGCGTCAATCCCAATGGTACACCAGGATTAAATCCCCTTCTCATTTCCGCACTGGACGGACGGCTGAATATTGTAAAACTACTGGTCCGATACGGAGCAGACGTGAATTACAGGAATTATTTTGGTGCCTGCGCACTCCACAATGCTGCATGGAAGAGCCAAATAGCAGTGGCCACCTTTCTCCTTTCCCACGGGGCCAACGTTCATACCCGGGACAAAGACGGAGAAACTCCCCTGGTATTCGCCACCGCCTTCGGCCACCTTGAAATGGCAAAATTTCTCATTTCCCATGGTGCGGATATTCACATCCGGGACAAGATGGGGATGAGCCTCCTTCATTGGGCCGCCTTCAGAGGAAGGAACAACATGATAGATTTTCTTATGGCAAGAGGATTCAATATCAACGAAAGAGACCGAACGGGACGTACGCCTGTGATCTGGGCTGTGTTGGATGGCCATGCCAACACCGTTCTTCACCTTGCCCGTCTCGGGGCAAACTTGAGACTTATGGACAAAAATCACAGTAGTGCCATGGATTGGGCAATTGTCATGCAACAGAAAGAAGTGATTCAGACACTTAGAAAACTGGGGATTCAGGAATCGAAAGATACTGGCAGAGGCAAAGAGGATATCCAAATCCATGTTATTGAAGAAAAACGGTGAGAAACAAATTTATGCCCGTTAAACCGGATAAACCTTCCCAGAATAAGTTTCAACATTGAAAAGGGAGGGGGAAGTGATGAGTGATGTGTGATGGGTGATGAGTGATGAGTGATGAGTGATGAGTTCAGAAAAGAGAAGCAGATACAGTCAATAGGCCAATTACCTGTCTTTTCTAACGCCCCACGCCCACACACAACACCCACTCATGTGGTATCATCTTGTCAGCAAACACGAAAGGAGCTTGGTTTGATTCTGTTGAAAAACTGTTACACAGTCGCCACGTTCAATGACAACAACGATGAATTTACAGATGTGGACATCCTGATTCGGGATAATCAGATAGACAGTATCGGGGAAAATATTTCCCTTACACCCGCAGAGGAAAAGACCGCTGAAGTCATTGACGCTTCCCGGATGCTGGTCATCCCCGGCATGGTTAACACACATCACCATTTGTACCAGACCTTGACACGAAATCTGTCCGGTGCCCAGAACGCCGAATTATTCGACTGGCTCGTTTACCTGTACCCTATCTGGGGTAAAGTTGATCGGGAAGCAGTATATTGGTCCACACTCCTTGGCACCGCAGAACTCTTGAAGACTGGATGCACTTGCACCACCGATCACATGTATCTCTATCCGAAAGACTTTGATGGCGACGTCATGGCAACCCAGTTTGAGGCCGCAGATATAACCGGTATCCGATTCGCGCCAACTCGAGGTTCCATGACCCGGGGAAAAAGCCAGGGCGGCCTGCCCCCGGACCATATCGTTCAGACACCCGAACAAGTCATTGATGACATGTATCGGGTAGTGAATAAGTTCAACGACCCGGCTCCACTTTCCATGAGGCGTATCATCCTGGCGCCCTGCAGTCCCTTCTCAGTAGAAGAGCACGTGATGGTCAAGACAGCTGAAATGGGCAGGGAACTCGGAGTACCGATCCATACCCATCTCTGCGAAACGATTGATGAGGAAAAATATTGTCTCACCACCTACGGAAAACGGCCACTTGCCGCCATGCAGGAATGGGGCTGGACGGGACCCAATGTTTTTTATGCCCATGGAATCTGGTTCAACGACGATGAACTTCGGGTACTTGCTGAAACCGGCACCGGCGTGGCCCACTGTCCCAGCTCCAACATGCGGCTTGGCTCAGGAATTGCCAGAATCCGGGAAATGATGGACATCGGCGTCCGAGTAGGAATCGGAGTGGACGGGTCTGCCTCAAACGATGCATCCGACATGCTGGGAGAAGCGAGAAGCGCCATGTTGCTTCAGCGGGTCAAATACGGCGCCAGCGCTCTGACCGCAAGGGAAACACTTAAACTGGCCATCCAGGGAGGTGCAGAGCTTCTGGGATTTGACCGGATCGGCCGGATTGAGCCTGGATATGGGGCTGACCTTGCGCTCTTTGACATGAAACAATTCCAATATGCCGGATCACTTTCCGACCCGGTCGCGGCCATATTGTTCACCGGCTTTTCCCATGAAACTGCCTATACCATCGTAAACGGACAAATTGTCGTTCGAAATGGGAATCTCGAAGGAATAGATGAAAATCAAATTGCCGACAATGTAAACCGCATTGCCGCAACATTAATTAATCCCTGAACCTAAGGAGGGCTAAATGGAAGATGAACAGAAAGCCGCCGGTAAAATTGATCGGAAACTTGACAACATCCGAAAGGAAACCATGACCGGCAAAGAAGAGAAACCGCCGGCCCTTTCGGCAACAATGATTGAATCCGTGAAGGGTATCGGACCCTGGACCCGGTTCATGTCGGTTTTGGGATTCATTTCAGTGGGACTCCTGATTATCGGAGCCGCAGTCATGCTGGGCATCAGCCTCTTTGCCCGGAATCTGGGCGGCGCCATGCCCGGAGGCATGATGATTGGCATGTCCATCTTCTACGTGATCATTGCCATACTCTACATCTTTCCATCCCTTTACCTGTGGAGCACTGCGGGAGCCGTTGTCCGGATGAAAAAAGGCGATATTCCCGGCGGCATGGAGACTGCGCTGGCAAAACAAAAATCATTCTGGAAATTCATCGGGATAGTTACGATTGTTTTTCTGGTTATGTATCCGATTTTCATCATCCTGATGGTGGTATTCGGGGCTGTGGCAGGCATGCGCTGAGGATAAATTGAGCGTTTTTCAAGGCTGAAAATTTAACAGGGAGGGTTTTATGAAACCGAATGTAGGCAAACCGGACAGCTGGTTCAGGGTTATCGTCGGTATTATTATTATTGGTCTTGGTTTTTATTTCAAGAACTGGTGGGGCGCTGTGGGCGTTATCCCTCTGGTTACGGGTTTCTTTCATTTCTGCCCGATGTACTGCGTTTTCAAGACATCCACCGCTAAAGAAGAATAGCAACTTTTGATGTAAGCATAAAAAAAGGCCCCTTCAGTCGAAGGGGCCTTCGTTTTTCTATCTTCCTTAAGCGTTAACTAGATTCTCAATCTTTGTTTTTAATTTATTCAGATCTCCGGAACCCATCTCCACATCCACGATCACACCTTTTCGATCAATGAAAAACAAGGTCGGGATGCTTTCAATTCCGTAGTCCGTAAACCCCTTGTCATCATTGGCAATGGCCACAGGATATGTCATCTTAAAGCGTTTGAGGAATTCTTTTGTCAAGGTTAATTCAGCAGATTTCTCCACTTTCCCGCCATTTTTCTGATCGTCGCGATAAAATCCATAGTATTTGGTATATCCCAAAACAACGAGGCCCTTGTCCTTCAATTCGTCATAGGACGCCGCCAGAACAGGAATAACCTGCCGACAGGGAGGACACCAGGTCGCCCAGAAGTCAATCAGAACAACTTTACCCTTCAATTTTTTCAAGGTCAGTTTCTTGCTGTTCAGCCACTTTTCCGCTTTCAGTTCTGTTGCCGGCTTTCCAATCATATCCAGCATTTTTAACTGAGCTTCCAGACTTTTTTTGCTTCGTTCATCTGTGGTTTTTTGCACTGCTGTTTTAATAATTTCCCGGGCTTTTTCCATATTCCCATCATCCTTCGCCTGAAATGCTAATTCCTGATACACATAGCCCACGTATTGTTTCAAGTGAACCGGAAGGTCTTTAACCGCAACAAATTTGTTCGCGTATTCAGCCTTTGCTTCCGGTGTCGGTGCGTAAAACGCAAAATTCAGATAATATTCGGAGAGCTGATCCCCTGCCTTCATTGATGGTTCCACTTCCCGGAAAAGCTTGTAGGCCCCGTCTTTGTCCTTTCTGGCAAGGAGAATGCCAACTTTTTCTACTCTTGCCCGGTTCTTTATTTCCTCGTTGTTTCCTGAAACCAGTGCCTCAACTTTCTTGTCCGCTTCCTCCACCTTGTTACTGAGCATCAATGCCTTGACCCGCAACAGCTCGATCTCATCGCCCTTTTCCGCCTTATTTTTTTCCAGCAGGGAATCTATTGCAGTATCACGTCCACTGAGAGCTTTCTGATATTCTTCCCTGCTTTTTGCATTGGACACAGAGGTCTGAAAATCACTGCGAATCTTCTGAAAATCTGTATTAAATTTGTTGATTGCTTCCTGATTTCCGTTTGCACATCCCACCATTCCCATAACGGCAAGGGTAAGAATTAAAATGATACTGTTTTGTTTCATGGTTCCTCCCACTTAATTCATGAAAACAGTATACCCGATTCTTTTAAAACAGTCCTATAATCTTTATATCAATGCAAAAGGTAAGCACAACCCTGTTCACAAGGAGAAGTAAATAAAATTTAATAAGTCAACCAGATATACTCGAAGTCTGTTGATTTTCCATTGATAATATCTATCAATTCTTCCGCGATCCGGCGCGTTTCGCCATCGTATTTTTCCACATTTTCAACCAGTTCCTGGAGGTCTTCTGCTACATATGGCTCCATTTCCAGAACAATTTCCCCCCGATGGGGCACATCGAGATATTCACAGAGAATATCGTATACTCTCCGGGGGCGTTTGCACCCGTCCAATTTAACGGTAAGCACTCTTTTGTCAAGCACTTGCATTTTATATTCCTCCTGAGACTCTGAATACTTGCAGGGCATTATACTCCCCGTCTACTTCCTGTACAACAGGAAAGATTCAGAAAGATTCAGACTCTTGAAAATATGAGTTGTCGGCTTCAAACCCGGGCAGCTTATGAACGGTTGTAATTCGCAAAACTTGGTTCCTTGACAAAGGGCCCATTCAACCGGATAATAGTATGAACGAAGCTTGATAGAATATCTGAATCAGGAGGTATCGTGAAAAGGGGGGATCTCAAGAACTATGACGGCAAGGACGGTCGGCCCGTATATTTCGCCTATAAAGGGAAAGTATACGACATAACAGGTAGCCGACTATGGAAATATGGTACCCATGTCAACCGCCATCACGCGGGAGAAGACCTGACCGATTTCATGTCCATGGCTCCCCATGCTGAGGAGGTGCTCCAGAAATGTGAGGTGGTCGGCACTATTGATGACGAGGTGGCAATAGACATTGGCATTGACCGAATGGATGTCTATCGAGACTGGTACCGCCGTTTTCACCCCCACCCTGTTACTCTTCACTATCCCATGGGCCTTTATTACTTTGCCGCGTTCATGCAGATGTTGTATCTGATCTTCAGAGTCCCGTCCTTTGAGCAGGCCGCATTTTACGCCTTTGTCGGCGGTACACTGACCACGGTTCCGGCAGCACTTTCAGGTCTGTTCAGCTGGTGGGTGAATTACCAGATGACTTTGACCCGCATCTTCCGGATGAAAATCACCTTCACGATTGTCATGCTGGTATTCGGCATTTCCGGCTGTATCCTCCGCTTTCTCTATCCGCAGATATCGACAGGCACATCACCGTTGTCGTTGACCTATTCTGCGCTGGTTTTCCTGAATGTCCCGGCGCTGACCATCGTGGCATTCAATGGCGGCAAGATAACCTGGCCCTCCTGATACTAACCGGCATTCGCCTAAGATAAAAAGGGTGGTAAACATGGACAAACAGAGAATAAGAGAACTGGAAGAAATGATCCAGGTGGTCCTGCTGGCAATTCCCCGGGAAATTTCCGCAAGAGAATTTTACCTTCAGGCGGCCAGAAAGGCATTCAGTGATTCCTCACGGGAACTTTTTTCCGAACTCGCGGAACAGGAAAAAGGTCATGAAGCCGAACTCAGACGCATTCTGGCAGAATTAAAAAGTGAATTGGTAGAGGTTCGGGGCCAGTAACTTTCAAATAAGGCCTTTATTTTCTTGCGATAATTCTTGATACCTGAATTGATGCTGCATGCTCTTTTTCTGACGGGTGGTATTGAGTCTTCAGACAACTTCTCACAAGAATAGATATCTGACTTTAATAGTTTCATGATATAATTCCTTCAACTATCAAACAAGTTGGAGGCAATATGAAGGGGCTCCTGTATTATCCAGTTATATTCATTCTTTTCCTGTTACCGGGCATTCCCGGACTCAGTGCCGCATCAATTCCCACGCCGGAAAGTCATTTCGGTTATACTCCCGGTGCAGACCGAAAATTGATGACCTATGAAGAGCAGATCGCCTATCTGAAAGTTCTCTCTGACTCATCTGACAGGATCCTCCTGAAAGAGGAAGGCGAAAGCCCGATGGGAAAGCCAATGTATCTGTGCTTCATTTCCTCACCGGAGAACATCCGCAATCTGGAAGCACTGAAAGAAATCAACCGCAAACTGGCACTGGAACCAGACTTGTCTCCTGCTGAACGGGAACAGGCAATCAGGGATGGCAAGGTTTTCCTGCTGGAAACCCTATCTATGCACTCAACCGAAGTCGGCCCCAGCCAGTCGTTCCCTCTCTTTGCCTGGCAAATGGCCACAACTGATAATCCACAAAACCTGGACGCACTCAAGAAGGTCGTGCTCATGATAGTCCCCTGTCACAACCCGGA